>JBMYPG010000001.1:0-85603 GCA_049600095.1 Pikeienuella sp.
TCAGCAATGCGTTTAATGATGCCAGCAATCGCGGCGCGCGCACAAATTCATGCCCCGGTCGATCAATTGCGAACCCTTCCAACCAACTGACTGAACTGACAAGCGCCGTGACCTGTACAAAACAGGCCAGCAAACCGATGACGAACACCCCAGTAATCAGCGCATTCAGACCAACATTGGCGAAAAACACGGTCTTGATCGGCGCATATAGCATATAGCCGGCGCCACCCACTGCACCGAGGGCGATAAGCATCGACATGATCTGTCGAAACGGTTGAGAAAACTCGATTTTTGTCGGCTCGACGGCGACCACAGGCTCCCCCTGTTTTTCTTACGTTTTCAGGCAGAGCCACCATGCCAATCTGCGGCCCGCGCCGCAAGGGATCACGCGCTAAGTCGCAGGCGTTTGAACAGCAAGGGGGCAAGAAAAGTCATATAAAAGGCGATAATCGCCGCCCCAATATACAGCACGCGATAACCTTCCGGCTCGACCACGCCTGCAAATTTCTTAAAACCGAGGAAAAGCGCAACCAGAATTACCGTGCCAATACCCGCTACGGCGGCTTTACGCACCGGGTCAACAGGCGGTTGATAGTTCAGGCGTTTCTGTTCGCTCCAAACCCCGATCAGCCACGCGATACAAAATCCGCCAAAGATGCTGACATCGCCGGGCGGGTGTTGCGGATTCCAACTCAAGAACACGATCACCTGCCCCACAAGCATGATTGCTGCTCCGCCAATGGGCCCAATCCGCTCAACTCCGGCCTGGGTAATCGTCAGCGTTAAACCTAGGGCCGTAGCGCCCAACGCTAACCCAGCAAATATATCCTCCAGATCATGAACACCCAGGTAAACCCGAGACGTGCAGATGCCTACAACCATTAAGGTTGAAAACGCCCACATCCACCAGCGACGAACTTCATAAGCCAACCAGATCCACATCGCTGAGCTGACTTGCGCATGGCCCGAAGGCATGCCGAAATCGCCATTGGTTCGGGGGTCGAGGCTAAAGGCAAGATCCGGGCGCGGGTCCTGAATCCAGTCCTTCAGAAAGGCGTTGATCACGGCCGAGGTCGCAACCAAGATTGCCAATCGTGTGAATGCAGGTTTGCTCCACAACCAGTAACCCAAAGGCAGGAACAGCAGATAAAAGGTTGAATACCCAAACCAGGTGAACACCTCAAAGACCGGCGTCAGCATGTCAGAACGATAGGCAAGCACCCATTCGGTATCGTGCAAAATGTCGATCATTCGACCTTTCTTTCTGTGTCAGGCCACAGAACATGGACCATCCCGACGGTGAAGGATATAGACGCAGAAACAGCAACCAACGAAATTGACGGGTGGATATATGTCTGGCCACGGTCCTGCCAAACCAATGACAACATGTTCGGGCTCTCCTTTAAAAGGGATTGCGAATGTGCCGGGTGATAAATCCGTTTCACACCGTTCACTCATCCTTGGCGCAATGGCTGTGGGAGAGACCAAGATCGAAGGCTTGCTAGAGGGTCAAGACGTTCTGGACACAGCCAAGGCGATGCGGGCCTTTGGTGCAACGGTTGAACGCGTTGGCGAACGTTCATGGCGTGTGCACGGTGTGGGCGTTGGTGGCTTTTTGGAACCTGAAGACGTGATTGATTGCGGCAACTCCGGCACCGGCGTTCGCTTGATCATGGGGGCAATGGCAACTTCTCCCATCGCTGCCACCTTCACAGGCGATGCCAGTTTGCGGGGCCGTCCAATGGGGCGCGTTACCGACCCGATCAGCCTGTTTGGCGCTCAATCCTATGGCCGCAGCGAAGGGCGTTTGCCCCTGACCATCATCGGAGCAACCAATCCGGGGCCGTTGGAATATCGCACTTTGGTTCCTTCGGCTCAGGTGAAATCAGCAATGCTATTGGCCGCACTGAACGTGCCGGGTGAAACAACAATCATCGAAGCGGAGGCAACCCGCGACCACACAGAGCGTATGTTGCGTGGCTTTGGTGCTGAATTGACGGTAGAGGAAGACGGCACCAGCCGGATCATCCGTCTAACAGGGCAACCGGAACTAAAACCGCAAAACATCGAAGTGCCTCGCGATCCGTCATCCGCAGCTTTTCCTGTCTGCGCGGCGCTAATCGCCGAAGGCTCAGACGTTCTTGTGCCCAATATCGGCCTGAACCCGACCCGCGCTGGCCTGTTCACTACGCTCCGCGAAATGGGTGCGGATCTGACCTTTGAGAATGAGCGCGAAGAAGGCGGCGAACCTGTGGCCGACCTACGCGCACGTTTCTCTCCCAACATGCAGGGCATCGAAACCCCGCCCGACCGAGCTGCCAGCATGATCGACGAATTCCCAGTCCTGTCCGTCGTCGCAGCCTGCTCAAACGGCAAAACGGTGATGCAGGGCGTCAAAGAACTGCGTGTGAAAGAAAGCGATCGCATCGACGCCATGGCCCGCGGGCTGGAGGCGATGGGTGTTACGGTCGAAGAAACCGAAGACACTTTCACCGTTCACGGCATGGGCGCGGGCGGTGTGCCGGGCGGCGGAACCGCCGAAGCACGGCTGGACCACCGCATCGCAATGAGCTTCCTCTGCCTCGGCTTTGCGGCCCAAAACCCGGTCAGCGTGGACGATGGTGGGCCGATTGATACCAGCTTCCCGATTTTCGAAGGCTTAATGACAGAGCTGGGCGGAGCAATTTCACGCGACACAAAATAGATCCGGTTAACAGACAGGCCATAAATTTTATGTCATTTGGCTAGGCTGGCAACGCGCCCACCATGATGATTCTGCGACAAAGCAGGTCAAAAAAGCGACATTGCTTACCTAAGGTGAGGTAAATCAACCGGAAATAGGGATTCTTTGTGGTGCAATCGCTCCACTTGCATTTTGCACGGCAACAAAACACAATTTTCATGGATCTACCGCTGGAAAAAAGGGGGGCTTCCGTGATTGGTCGAAGCTTAATTCTTGTTTTTGCGCTGCTTATTCTTCCTAGTCAGCTAATGGCTCAAACAGTTCGGCTATTAGAAGATGTCCCCTACTTTGATATGGTTATTAACGGCAAACCAATTCGTATTGGGCGGATTCAGGACACGTCGAACAAACTGACTGGCGACTTCGCAAAAACCTCCCGAGCATGCCCTCCGTTTTGCATTCACCCGATTAAAGCCGCAGAAGGCGTCGAGACGTTTGGGGAAATTGAGGTTCTCAAGTTCCTAAACGAAGAAGTTCAGAACGGGCGGGGCTTGTTGGTCGATGCCCGCATTCCAGATTGGTATCAAAAGGGTACGATTCCCGGTTCAGTGAACCTCCCATTTACCTTGGTGTCACAACGCGACAATCCCTATTTTGATCGAATATTGGTTGCACTTGGTGCAAAAAAATTTGGGGCTGGCTGGGATTTTTCCGGCGCTCAACCCTTATGTTTGTTTTGTAATGGCCCTTGGTGCGATCAATCTCCTCGGGCAATTAACAACCTGATCCGCGCCGGTTATCCCGCCGAAAAATTGAAATACTATCGCGGTGGAATGCAGATGTGGAACCTGCTTGGCCTAACCGTTGAAACACCAAAGGGGTGAGAGATATAGCATGAGGTATATTTCTTACACTTTAGCAAGTTGCGTTGCCGTTGCCGCAATGGGCGTCGGCTTGATGGCGGTGCCCTCTTCTGTTTCAGCGCAAAGCTATTCGGGACCATCGCTTCAAGGGGCACCAAGTAAGTCCAGCAGGAATGTAGTACCAGTGGTCACACCGCCGCCAACGCCCGAGCCAGTCACGGAGTCATCGACGAATGCCGATGATGCACTTGCCGAAGATACCAATCGAGTAGTTCTTCAGCTTTTAGGCATTTCATCCACGCCAGACCCTGAGCCCGAAGATACCGGTTCAGTCGATCTGAAAGCTCTGAGCGAGGCAGTTGCCCAATCTATTCAGGGGTTTGAGGGGAAAGACGAAGAGGCAACGACATTACAGGCACGTCTGGAAACGCTAGTGACAGCGGCAAGGGCACAGGGTAAATCTGATAGTTATGTTAGCTCTCTGATTGATGAGGCTACTAGGGCAAACATTGAGCAAGTGCCTGCTGCGTTGAAATCAGAAACCGGTGCTGTGGATACTTCGACGTTGCTTCAAGGAATAGTCGGGGAAGCGGCCGTATCAAAGGGCGATAGTTATATCACCAGCCTGCAGTCTGAGTTGGGAGAGCAGGAGGCTCCAGCCAAAGAGGGAACGACAATAGCAGGCGTTCGCTATATCACTGTAAGACCGGGCGAAACGCTAAGCCGCATATCCGCCCGTGTTTATGGCAACGCGTTGCTCTATGATCGGATCTATCAAGCGAACACCGACGTTATGCGAAACCCAAATGTGGTTGATGTCGGTATGAGGCTACGCATTCCTTGAGAATACACCTGGTACGGAATGCTATGTGAGCTTCGGTTCGTAGAACGGCCTGACGTCACTCCGTATTTGCTGGCATAAAAACGTATTCTCAGTGAATGTGAGGGTAGGCAGTAAATATATATAATCCAATATTTGAATGTATTCAATCGTATACAAGTAATATTGTTCTTGTATTGCGCCACTATAGATAATTAAATTTCAGAGGGTGGTGATGCAGTAGCCCGAAGAGTCGTATTCGACCCGCGTTGGGGCGGTTACTGACATGTTTATTTATAGACAACTGTTCACTTGCACCTGAAGTTGAGAGGGAGAGAATGAATGTCAGTCACACCACCGTTTACGCAACTAGAAATAAAGAAGGCGGCCACAGGCTTTTATCAAGGTAACAGCGTCGAAATCGCGTTGCTGAGTAAAGGTATCATGGTTGCGCTTGTGCTTTGGGCGCTGATTTCGCCCAAAAATGCCAACGACACATTGGGCGGTTGGAACTGGAGCCTGCTGGCTGAGTTCAACGTATTCTACATCGTTATCGTCGGCCTGTTTTCGTTTTTCCTGTTGGTGATCGCAATCATCCCCAGCACCGGGCGTCGCCTGATGGGTAACGAGGGTGAAAAACCAGAGTTTTCGACGTTCTCTTGGTTCTCCATGATGTTTGGTGCCGGTCTTGGTGTTGGCCTGATGGTTTTCGCTACAGCCGAGCCTCTTGGATTATGGGGGTCAAACCCTGAGGTCCTTTCTGGCGAAGTCGTTGGTAACACCCAAGAGGCTTTGCAGTCGGGTTATCGCTATACCTTCCTGCACTATGGTTTCCATGCTTGGGCTATCTATGTCGTAACTGGCTTATCGCTGGCCTATTATGCCTATACCCGCAACATGCCACTGACGATCCGTTCTGCACTGACACCTTTGTTCGGTAAGCTGATGAATGGCTTCCTTGGCCATGTTGTTGATGTATTGGGCGTGGTTGCCACGATCCTCGGTGTTTCCGTTACCATCGGTTTTGGTGTCGCGCAGTTCATTGATGGCTTGTATGCGATCACCGGAATGGGTTGGCTTATGGACAATAGCGGTGATGCACCGGCTCCGGGTACAGTTGGACTAATCACTGGTTTGGTCACCATTATGGGGCTGTCGATCATCTCGGCTGTTTCGGGTGTTGGTCGCGGCGTTAAGTATCTGTCCAACCTGAATTTGGTTTTATCGGTCATCCTGCTGCTAACCTTTGTCATCTTTGGGTCGTTCTTGTTCGCGATGACGACATATGGAACAGCTCTGGTCGACTATATCCTGCATTACATCTCGCTCAGCTTTGGTGCCTATGGCCCGCAGGCTGCATCTGAGTTTGCAGCTTCATTGCCAGCCGCAGCAGCACCTTTCGCTGATGCGCTTCATGGCGGAGCAACAAATGCTTGGGGTTCATTCGACGGCTTTAAATCTGGCCTCGAAGGTGAAGCGGCAGCACTGTCCGATGATGTGCTTCAAGCCGCATATGCAGCAGGTGAGCCGGGTCGTCAGTTTGGCTGGCAAGCTGGCTGGACAACGTTCTACTGGGCTTGGTGGATCGCATTCTCGCCATTCGTAGGTCTGTTCTTGGCGCGCATCTCCAAAGGTCGCACAGTACGTGAATTCATTGTTGGCTGTGTGTTTGCACCAGCAATGGTCTGCTTCGCGTGGATGACAATTCTGGGTGGGACAGCGATTGACTTAGAGCTGAGCGGTGTCGCTGAAGGTGCGATTATCGGTGCATCCAGCACTGCCAAATTGTTTGTTACGCTTGAGCAGATGTTGTCCGGTGGTTTCCTGACGATGATCACTGTCATGTGTGTTGTTCTGATCCTGACTTTCCTTGTCACATCTGCTGACTCAGGCATTCTGGTAATGAACACGATCATGTCCGGTGGTGCTCAGGAAACGGGCATCAAGCACCGCATCATTTGGGGCGTCATCCTGACCCTTGTGATCGGTACGCTACTGGTAGCAGGCAAAACCAACGGCGGCGCCGACCCGATGGAGGCACTGAAAAGCGCAATGATCATCGGTGCACTGCCATTCACAATGGTCATGGGCCTGATGTGCGTGGCGCTGGCTAAAGCGCTTTACAAAGACAGCAAGCGCGACAAGCAAAGCTGATCTAACATCAGCGAACGATTGGGCCGGGCAGCAATGCCCGGCCTTTTTTGTTTCCGGGCCCATTGATCACAAAGCTGGATCAGCTCGTTCCAAAAACCACTGCCGCACTGCCTCAACCGCTTTGCTACGTTTCCTCCGCCGCTCTGCCAGTAAATAGAAATCCTGCTTGCCGGTAACGGTAGTGGAACTGACCTTAACCAAATGACCATCCGATAGGCTCCGCTCTACCAGAAACTTGCCAACCAGCGCGATGCCTTGGCCTGTCGTTGCAGCATCAATGGTTAATGCAGCTTGGCTCAGTCGTAACCCACGCCCGCTGTGATCTTCGATCTCTAACTTGCTGAGAAAATCAGGCCAATGGTCATGCGCATCATGCAGCTTTGGCAGGCTAGCCAATTCTTTTGGAACCAGCGGTAAAGCATAGTTGGCCACAAGTTGAGGTGCTGCAACTGCCACAATCTCATTCCGAAAAATCCGATCCGCTTCGATGGCCCCGCCAAATGGCGGCTGGGTTTGGCGGATTGCCAAATCGATTCCATCACTATGAAAACTCGATACTTTCTCTGTCGCCAAAATGCGTAGATCTATATCCGGGTGAGCCTCAGAGAACGCAGATAAATTCGGAATCAACCATTTCGAGGCAAAAGTTGGTGTAACACTGACCAACACGCTATCTGGCTCCGGTTTCAACGTCTCAGTCGCCCTCCGTAATTCGCCAAAGGCCGCAGATACCCGCGCATGATAGCTGCGCCCCGCCGAAGTAAAGGCCAGCGATTTGGGTAATCTCTCAAACAACGGTATCCCGAGATACGCCTCAAGCAATCGAACCTGCTGCGCAACGGCCCCCTGCGTCACTCCCATTTCATCCGCTGCAATACGGAAATTCAAATGCTGACCGGCATAGTCAAAGGCACGTAAAGCGTTGAGAGGGGGCAATTGTGTCATTTGCCGATAGTATATCTACTGACAAAGGAGATCAATTCTGCCGCGAAATCTACAACACCTGAACCTATATGTTCAATAATGAAATGATGGAGAGCAACATGTCAGTAGAAAAAGTAGCACTAGTTACCGCAGCCGGCAGCGGCATGGGCGCAGATGCAGCGCGCCAGCTTGCAAAAGACGGGTTTCGCGTTGGCATCCTGTCTTCATCAGGCAAGGGCGAAGCGCTGGGCAAAGAGCTTGGCGGCTTTGGTGTCACCGGTTCAAACCTGTCACCTGAGGCGCTGACTGAGTTAGTAGAAGGCGCAAAACAGCGCTGGGGCCGTGTCGATGTGCTGGTGAATTCCGCTGGCCACGGCCCAAAGGGACCGGTGCTCGATATCTTAGATAACGATTGGCATAGCGGGATGGAAGTTTACCTGATGAACGTCATCCGCCCAACGCGCTTGGTTACACCGTTGATGCAAGCGCAAGGCGGCGGCACGATCATCAATATTTCTACTTTCGCAGCTTTTGAGCCCGATCCGCTTTTCCCAACATCCGGCGTGTTCCGTGCAGGCCTTGCAGCATTTACCAAACTCTTCTCAGACAAATACGCCGCCGAAAACATTCGCATGAATAACGTGCTGCCGGGCTTTATCGACAGCTTGCCAGAAACTGAGGACCGTAAAGCGCGTATTCCAATGGGCCGCTACGGGCGCGCCGATGAGGTATCATCGCTGATCTCGTGGCTCGCTTCCGAAGGCGGTGCTTATATGACCGGTCAGAACCTGCGCGTGGACGGAGGGTTAACCCGTGCCGTCTAGCGCAACAGTACCCCGCATATCTGCGCCGTCGCGCGAACAGATCGTATTCCTCATAAAATGGGCTGCGTCGTTGATCCAGATACTGGGCTACACTGCAACGGCATTTGGCTGGACCCCATGGAACCTCTACCTGTTTATCGTCGGTGTCCTAGGCTGGTTTGCAGTAGGCGCACTCTGGAAAGACAAGGCGATCATGCTGATCCATATCGTAGCATTCGGCGCGATGATTGCCGGAATGAACGCAGGGTAGGGATTAACACCTACTATTTGGCATCATGATCTGGAAATCAGATGCCAAATATGTGCACAAGGCGGCATGAATGAATCGCCAAAAACGTTCACCGTTGCCATCGATGGCCCCGCCGCTGCCGGTAAGGGCACTATTTCAAAAGCAATCGCTGCAAAGTTTGGTTTTGCCCACCTTGATACAGGTCTGCTGTATCGTGCCGTAGGTGCAGTCAGCGCTGAAACCGGGCGAGACCCGGCTGAAGTTGCCGCAGGTCTTTCAGACACAGACCTTGCCCGCGATGACTTGCGCAGCGCACCTGCCGCACAGGCGGCTTCGAAAGTGGCGGTCATACCGGAAGTCCGCGCCGCGCTTGTTGAATTCCAACGCAATTTCGCAACCCGCCCCGGCGGTGCAGTGCTGGATGGCCGTGATATTGGCACCGTCATCTGCCCCGACGCTGAAGTTAAATTCTATGTCACTGCCAGCGCCGAAGAACGTGCCCGTCGCCGCCATGCGGAACTGGTGGCCAAAGGTGATGACATAACCGCTGCCGAGGTACTGGCTGATGTGATTGCCCGCGATGAACGCGATGCCAACCGGGCTGAGGCGCCAATGAAGCCAGCGGATGAAGCATACTTGCTTGATACCACGAATCTGGCTATAGACGCAGCCGTCGCCGAGGCGACGCGTTGGATTAACGAACAACTCCCAAAGGCTCGCGCATAGCGCAGGGCCTTTTGTCGTTTGTTGGATTAGTCCGAAGCGTCCCTCTGACCCGCAATCAAAGACCGCCGGACACAACCGGCTGGCCCGTGAAAACCATTTTTTGGAGACTGCACATGGCGAAAGCCACAATGGAAGATTTTGAAGCCCTCCTTAACGAGAGTTTCGAACTGGAAACGCCCGAAGAGGGCGCCGTCGTCAAAGGTACCGTGCTTGCGATCGAAGCCGGTCAGGCGATCATCGACATCGGCTACAAAATGGAAGGCCGTGTTGAGCTTAAAGAATTTGCTAAACCCGGCCACGACGCTGAAATCGCTGTTGGCGATACGGTTGAGGTTTATCTGGACCGTGTTGAAAACTCGCGCGGCGAAGCGGTTCTTAGCCGTGACAAAGCCCGCCGCGAAGAAGCATGGGACCGGTTGGAGAAAGCCAACGACAAGCAAGAGCGTGTCGAAGGTGCGATCTTCGGTCGTGTCAAAGGCGGCTTCACTGTTGATCTGGGCGGCGCAGTTGCGTTCCTTCCCGGCTCTCAGGTTGACGTTCGTCCAGTACGCGACGTAGGCCCATTGATGGGTCAGCCACAGCCATTCCAGATCCTGAAAATGGACCGTCGCCGGGGCAACATCGTTGTTTCACGTCGCGCCGTTCTGGAAGAATCCCGTGCCGAACAGCGCGCCGAAATTGTCGGCAAGCTGAAAGAAGGCGACGAGATCGAAGGCGTAGTGAAAAACGTTACCGATTACGGTGCATTCGTCGACCTCGGCGGTGTGGACGGCTTGCTGCACGTTACCGACATGGCATGGCGCCGCGTCAACCACCCATCGGAAATCGTTACCATTGGCGAATCTGTCAAAGTACAGGTCGTTAAGGTCAACCACGACACACAGCGCATCAGCCTCGGCATGAAACAGCTTATGTCTGACCCATGGGATGGCGTCGAAGCCAAATACCCACTCGGTTCGAAATGGTCTGGCCGTGTCACCAACATCACTGACTACGGCGCATTTGTTGAGCTGGAAGCCGGTGTTGAAGGTTTGGTTCACGTTTCAGAAATGTCTTGGACCAAGAAAAACGTACACCCAGGCAAAATCGTTTCTACTTCTCAGGAAGTCGAAGTCATCGTTCTGGATGTCGACCCATCAAAACGCCGCGTATCACTCGGCCTGAAACAGACTCAGGGCAACCCTTGGGAACTGTTTGCAGAAAACTTCCCAGCCGGTGCTCAGGTCGAAGGCGAAGTCAAGAACATCACCGAATTCGGTCTGTTCATTGGCCTCGAGGGCGACATCGACGGCATGGTTCACTTGTCAGACCTCGATTGGGATCGTTCTGGCGAAGACGCGATGCAGGACTACAAAAAGGGCGACATGGTTGCCGCTGTTGTTCTGGACGTTGACGTTGAGAAAGAGCGTATCAGCCTTGGCGTGAAACAGCTTGGCGGCGATCCATTCGCGGATGCCACTCAGGGTGTGAAACGTGGTTCGATCGTAACTGTCACTGTCACATCTATCGAAGATGGCGGCGTAGAGGTTGAGCATGACGGCATGAAAGCCTTCATCCGTCGTTCAGACCTTGCCCGTGACCGTGCCGAACAGCGCCCAGATCGTTTCGCCATCGGCGACAAGATCGACGCGCGCGTCACCAACATCGACAAAGCATCACGTCGCCTTGGTCTGTCGATCAAAGCCCGCGAAGTTGCCGAAGAGCGTGAAGCAGTTGAACAGTTCGGTTCATCCGATTCAGGCGCATCACTGGGCGATATCCTCGGTGCAGCGCTGAAAAATCAGGGCGACGCTGAATAATCGTTCCCCTTTGGAAAACAGAACACGAAAGGGCGGCCCACAGGCCGCCCTTTTTCGTTTGGTATTTCGTACTCGCAAGCTGCCATTGTGAACCAACGCTAGAAAGCAGCTATGTTAACTTATTTAAATCTGAGCGCTGTTTGGTAAACGACCCGGGGTTCAGGGCCCATAAAATAGATTTTTTACGCTGCTACATGGCACATGGATACGCAGAAATTGGGCAATATCATTGCACATTATATAAAGTTGACTTGAGCCGTGTCGTCGACCAAAATTTTTAGAAGAAAACAGATATTGGGAGAATTCAATGAACACGCACCTAACAAAATTAACAGTTGTAACTTTGTTGAGCTCAATTGCAGCAACAAGCGCCTTTGCCGGAAGCACTATTGAAGTTGGTGATGATGTGATTGAAAGTCATCGCGCTGCATTGGCAGCCAACACAGATGGGAAAGGCTTTGGCCCACAGGCACCGCGTGATTTAACGTCAGCAGCCGGTGAAAATATGCGAAGCTTCAACGAAGCGCCTGCTTATTCGGAAATGAACCTTTGTAATATTCATTTTCATGAAGGTGCAGAACATCGCGGTGGCAGCTTCACCACATATTTGGGTAATGGCGACGGCAAAGGTTACGGTACCGGCTTCGGCTATGATGGTAATCTAACAGAGGCAGAACTGGCTCCTATTGATGCACCTATCGGCAAAGGCAAACATGGTTTACTTCAACCGGGCATGACAATCGAAGTACATTATGTACATACCACTGCTCAGGTGACGCCGGGACCAACGCTTGGTTCGTGTCTTTCCGAAGCGCTGGCCAATCCACAATTGCGTGTTGAGACGCAGGTGATGGTTTTAGTAAACGATGCAACAGCATTGAACTTTGTTGAGCTGGCATCAGTCAAAGAAGTCGGGGGATATTGGCAAGCGCCGGGCCTGCCAAACAATACAGGAACACCAATCTCATATGATGGGTCAACAACTGGACCGAGCTACAACGAAGTGGGGTCTCCCTTGCAGGTGAGTTGGTCTGTGCGCCCTGATGTGATCAAAGTTGATATCAAATCAATTGCGGCTTGGTACGATGACAACATCTTTGACGAAAACCACGCCCACGGGGTTCGAAATCTTGTAAAGAACCCTGCGCTGCTGTCACCAATCAATTGATAACAGTTTCTTTGCTGCAAATGGCCCACTATTTTGCTGGGCCATTTGTCTTTGGGCACACGTCGACTTGATGACCGAACGACTGCACCCCACAACATAAACTAACAAGCATACAAAAAGACCAACTTATACTGCCTCAGATATAGGAAACTTGTTAACCTAGTTAAGACTGTTACAGCGTCCCGGCATAAATCCTGAACAACTATGGAACGGGGTCGAAAAACAGTATTTTGATACACCGTGGCTCAAGGCTTACGTATCCGCGCCTTGGGCGAGTTTCTCCGGTCCTTATACCGGCCATGCAACGTTTGGACGCCACAAGTCACTTCAAAGAAATCAAAGGCACCTGATCGTTTGGGCGCATCCAGATACTTCATATGCAGGCCCATCGGCTGGAACATCGTGCGCCAGTCATCAGGCTCCCGCTGCCACGGGCCGAATTTGGCGGAGATTACACGGGGTGACTGTGCTTCACTTGGCGGATCATCAACCGTCAACAATGGGTCCAGCAGCCCGAACGAAAACCAATCGCGGGGGGCGGATACATCCAGCCAAAACACGCCTTTGGCCGACGCAACCGTAATTAAGTCCTCACAATATGATTTCGCACCAGAGCCACCCTGAAATGCAACAAAACCCGCAATCGAACCGATTGTCATAAAATTCAACGGCTTTCTTTCGTCACCATCAGGGATGGCCTTGGCCAAGGCGCGCAAAGCCAGCAACCCACCCAATGAATGCCCGACGACCAAAACCTCATCATAGCCTTCGGTCTGAACTGCCTTGATGCGCTGGGCGAATTCGCCAATACGATGTTCCACCGCTTCAGCAGGTGCTGCACCTTTCGCCATGCGGAACATGAACTCAAACAAGGCCAACATCATGTTGGGATAGAATATTCGCTCAACGCTTTTCGATAACCAGATCATAAGCGGGGCAGCGGCAATCAGCCGAAACCATACCGAAATATCAGGCCCACCCAAGAACAAAAGGCCGGAATTCACCAACGCCAATCCACCAAGGCAAACTGCATAAAGGGCCACAAAAACAACGAGGGGGTAAAGATACAGCCTTGTTGGCCCGCGTGTCAGGCGAAACACCCGTCGAAAAGTGCCAGACAACGCAAAATCAGCCCACCACCGAAAACCCGAGGATAGGCGGGTAACAGCGGACCGTGCCTGAAACTCACGAATAATATCTTCGTACCCTAAAACTTCAAACCGGGTCGTTACCCCGCCTGCGTCTACGGTCCACCCATCAGTGTGTTCATCAAAATGCTGGATTTCTGAAACATCAGCACCGGGTCCACCGGCGCGCTGTACTAACCGGCGGTACCGTTCGGCGGGTGCCGGGTCAAAGCCATAGACATAAAGCACGCATCTGCGGCGGACCTTGGTCGCGCACGGCTCTGATGGATGCATTTGATCTGATGGCGTCGTCATTCTCACCTAGGTAACGCAGCCCGCCCGCCAGAACAAATGCGCTTGTGCAGAACAATCCACCGGAATCGATATAACGATCCGTAACGACACTGTAACTGGTTCGCACTGTGTCTTGCTGTTGTCGCCGCCAAACCAGTAGAGTGCCGGAATGCTAAGGGGAAGTTTCGTGTCATTTATCCGCTTGTTTAAAATCGCTTGTCTTATCGTCTGTCTGGGCGTGTCCATATCTCCACTAAAGGCGCAAATGCTGCTTGGTGGTAGCGACAGCAGTGGAGAGGCGGTTGAGCTACCGGAAAACCTGACCCCCGAAATTGTTGACGGCCTATTGGCGCGCCTGACAGATGCAGAGGTCAGAGAAGTCCTGCAAACCGAACTATTGCGCCAGTCCGATGCACAAGCCGCCGCCCAAATGGACGCTGCCACAGCACTCACATTGGCGGCCGAAGAAGTTGAAGCGACGCTAATACGCGCCCAAGATCGATTTGTGCGCTGGAGCAGCTCATTAGCCAATATTGGCAATCGTCAGGACAAAGTGGCTAAACGTCTGGAGAGGGCCGAACAGGGCGTCTTGGGTATGATCCTCGCCGCACTGACACTAATCTTCGCTGGGGCCGCAAGCTGGGTGATTGTCCGCCGTTTAACCCGACAGTGGCGGCGAAGGCTGCGCGCCACTGAAACAGAGGGTGCCTATTCAGGCCTTAAGTTCAGTTATTGGGAAGGCCTGCTCCGCACCCTAGCGCTGGGCTTGGTCGAACTGCTACCCATTTTCGGCTTTTGGTTGGCAACCCGCGCGGCAGCGCCGATCCTAACCGGCCCGCTTGGCCCTCTAAATGACGAAGTTTGGATATATCGCAGCGGCGTTGTTGCGCCGATGATCTTTATCCTGCTCATCAGGCGTGGTTTTGCGCCGGATGCGCCCCACTTGCGGATTGCTTCTCTTTCCGATCAAGCGGCAAAGGGCATTTTTGCGGTTTTGCATCGGGCAGCGGTTATCAGCGGTACGGGCTGGGTGCTGGCCGGTTTGTTTCAAAGCCTCGGGTTCGGGTTCCCACCGTCGCTCTTGACCGTTGCTGCAACAGCCACAGCAGTCTGGTTACTGCTTACAACAGCGGTCATACGTAACGCAGCAGCCGTTCACGCAGCGGCGCTGGGGTTGTTAGGTGGCGGCGGCACCGCACGTCTGCTGGCGATAGCGTCACCTGCTTTGCTGTGCGCCTATATCTTTGCTGGTTGGGCCTTTTGGGCTGCCATGTGGTTCGGCGGGGCCAATCCGGGAAGACATCATCTTGATGGCCCGTTGGGCACCTTATTCATCTTCCTGCTGATACCCATCTTTGACCGCCTTGGAAAAGAACTGATCAACGGCTCATTACGGGGTGAGAGCGAAGCTGCCGAAAGATTCCGCCGCGTATTCCTTGGTGCCTGGCGGGCAGGAACCGGTTTTGGCAGTATGATCCTGATTGGCAGGAACTGGGGCTTTAAGACCGTCGAATTTGCCAAAGGCGAAAATGCGCCCTTATGGGCTGATGCAGCCTTTGACATCGGCATCACGTTTCTCATCGGCGCACTCATCTGGCGCCTCATCGGTGCCGCGCTCCACTACGAAAAACGTGTCAGTGATGCTTCTGAAGACGTGGACCCTTCTTCCATGCCAGCAGCCTCACGTTTCGACACTTTGACCCCTCTATTCCGTAATGTCCTGTTCGCGTTTTTAGGCGCGGTCATGTTGATGATCGCGCTCAGCGCGGTTGGCGTAGACATCGGCCCGTTGATTGCCTCTGCTGGTATCATTGGTATCGCAGTAGGCTTTGGTGCCCAGGCATTGGTGCGCGATGTACTGGCGGGCGTGTTCTTCCTTATCGACGATGCGTTCCGTGTTGGTGAATACATCGAACTCGACAATGATATGCGGGGCGAAGTGGAGAATATCACGATCCGATCGTTACAGCTCCGCCATCATCGCGGCCCGATCATTACTCTCCCGTTCGGAGAATTGCGCCAAATCACCAACCACAATCGCGATTGGGTCATCTA
Organism: Pikeienuella sp.; assembly: GCA_049600095.1. Classification (GTDB taxonomy): domain Bacteria; phylum Pseudomonadota; class Alphaproteobacteria; order Rhodobacterales; family Rhodobacteraceae; genus Pikeienuella. Next base: position 15,667 of record JBMYPG010000001.1, read on the forward strand.
CAAAATGATGTTCCGGCTGGAACCAGAGACCGACCCGCAAAAGGTAAAAAAGGTGGTTAAAAAAGTCGGTGCCGAATTTATGGAACATCCAGATCACGGCCCCAAATTCATCGAACCTTTGAAAAGCCAAGGCGTCTATTTCATCGATGATGACAGCGCTCTGATGATCCGGGTGAAATTCAAATGCAAGCCAAGGGCGCAATTCGTTCTTCGTCGGGAAATTTATCATCGACTACGGGCCGTGTTCGCCGAACAGGAAATCAAATTTGCCCGCCGAAAAATTGAGGTTGTGGGCGCGGATGGCGAGCCAGTCAAAGACCCTAAGCTAGCTGCCGCCGCCGAGGATGTAATCGCAGTTCAGCCAGGCATGCAGGCTGGCGGACCACCTCAAGGCGGGCAATGACCCGTCGTATTAAATATCCGAAAAATTGCCGCCGCGTCCTTTTCCGCCAGCAAAACGACCGGCGCCTTCCTTCCCGACTTTTGCAAACTCAGGACTGCTGATTTCCCATTCCTGCCGCAGGGCATCCTGTTCGCTCAACCCATGCTGGGCGCGCACAGATTTGCGGTCAGCATTCATGCAGCTTTGTGGAAACTTCGTCAGGGAATGGGCAATCTCCTCTGCCTTTTCCCGAGCGCCGTCCTCTGGCACCAGATATTCACAAAGACCGATCTGAGAGCACTCCAGTGCATCAACCCTGCGCCCGGTTAGGATAAGGTCCATCGCCTTTCCTTCCCCAACCAATCGGGGCAAACGAACTGTGCCTCCGTCAATCAACGGTACGCCCCATCGGCGACAGTAAACGCCCATGAACGCCGTTTCCTCCATCACCCGAATGTCAGCCCACATCGCCAACTCCATTCCGCCTGCAACAGCAGCGCCAGCAATGGCCGCGATGACAGGCTTGGAAAGGTCCAAACGCGATGGGCCCATGGGTGCCTGAGGGGGCGGGCCATCAGCAGGGAAATCAATTGTGCTCAGGTTATCGGCAGAAGTTTCCTGGGCAGCATGTTTAAGATCATAGCCCGCACAAAAAACACCGCCTTCGCCCCAAAACACCGCAACCTGTGCTGTATCATCTGCGTCGAATCGCTTGAATGCCTCATAAAGCGCCGTCGCGCTTTCGGGGTCCATTGCGTTGCGCGCTTCAAATCGGGAATGAATGATTGTCCAGACAGGTCCGTTTGTTTCGATTCTGACCGCCATTCGTTGATTCCCTCTAAAAATCCGAATGCCAAACGCAATGTGCGCGGCTCTATCCGGTCAGAGAGTAGATGAAGGGTAGAAAATGAAAAACCCCTGACGTTTGTGGCGACGTCAGGGGTCTATCAGTTTTCGCCCGCCGTGGCCCAATGTGCTTACAGGGAGGAGTGCACGAGGGCCGGCGGGCGATGTCTGCCGTTCTCATCAAGCGCTACAGGGAGGAGAATGCGCTATCCGGTTCTGGCGCGACGCTGTTTGCGTCGACAAGGAAAGTAATAAGGGTATTTATTGCGTTGCAACATAGACAATAGTTCAAACCTGTCATGCAAATAGCGCATAGCTTGGGGTTTTGAGTTGTCAAATGAATTGAAACAGAAATCAGCAAGACGGTGAGTTGAAGTAAAAATTATATATAAATCAAATGGATAGAGTGTATTTTCTGCTGCCCGCCGGGTATTTGGAGGGTTGGTCAGAGGTAGCAAAAGTACCGCAAGAAAATGCTGCGATGCAACAAGGTTGGGTCAGAATCGCTCTAACAAGCGATCCAGATAGTCCAATTCTTCAGCTGAACGTTCGCGTTCTTCGCTACGTCGCCTGATTTCTTTCTGCAAATCACGCGCCCTTTTGCCCAGATGCGCACCCGGAACTGCAACGCCACGTCCATCGTCCGGATTATCTGCGGTCTGTCCGGGGCGGCCCAATGGATCATCCACGCGGTCGCTGCTATTTGCACCTTCCTGCCCTGCGCGCTCACCCTGACTGTTACCCTGCGCTTCTGCCATATCTTGCGCCATACCGCGTCGGCCTTCGCGTAAGGCATCCAACGCCCGAACTTGATCATCAACCGCACGTCGGGTGTCGCCTTCACGAAGAGATTCTAATGCATCGTCCATCGCCCGGGCGGCATCATCCAGCGACTTCTGCGTATCCTCACTTGCAACACCGGGCAGGTCGCCGCGCAACTGGTCCAGCAAGCTACGCAATGCCTCTTGGTCGCGGGCGATCTGGCCGGGGTCATCACCTTGCGCGCCATTCTGCTGACCTTCAAGGCCTTGCTGAGTGCCGCCACCCTCTTGTTGGCCGGGTTGATTCTGCCCGCGCTGCATTTCATTGAATGACCGATCAGCCAGCCCCTGCTGCTCGCCAATCATGTCACCCATCTGGTTCATGGTCTGCTCACCCTCACCAGGTTGTCCCTGACCGGGCTGCGCCATTTGCAGGTTGTTCATCATCTGTTGAAGGGCCTGAAGCATTTCGCGCGCCAAATCCTGTTGGCCGTTCCTCATTGCCTCTTCGATTTCGTCCATCATCCGCTCAAGGTCTTCTTGGGTTAACGTCTCACCCTGCTGACCTTGTTGTTGTTGCTGCTGTTGCTGGCCGCCATTTTCGGCCTGATCGCGCATATTTTCACGCGCCATTTCAGCAAGGTAATCGCGCATCGCCTCACGCAGGTCATCCATTAACTCAGCGATCTCTTCATCGCTGGCACCTTCCTCGATGGCTTGGCGCAAACGTTCCTGCGCTTGCGCCAATCGCGCAGCAGCAGAACTTAGGTCGCCATCTTCCAGCCGAATGGCAGCTTTCCAGAACAGGTCAACGACACTGGGTGTTTCCTCAACAACCCGGTCATCCTCCAATGCATAACCAAGGCGCCGAACCGCCATGCGGGCAGCGAGGAAAGCTGAGGTGTCGTTAAATACCTGCTCCGGATACTTCATCACCGCTTCTGCTACATCCAGAACATGAGGCGTTGCATCAGGCGACCAAATTAGCCAACGACGTTGCTCAACCAATGCCCGCGCCATAGGGTGCGTGAACCGGCGCTCCGGCATTTTTACGCGCAATTCAGTTGAGCCAGTTTGCCCGGCCGCATCATGTGCCGTCAGCGTAATGATAACCGGCAGACCGGCAAAAGGATGGCTGGCCAAATCCTCCTGAAACTGTTCCGCAGTCAACGTATTATCACCCGTCAGGGGCAGGGGCAGCTCCAACTCCAGTGCTTCAAATACTGTTGCCGCCGTAACGCCTTTCAACGGTGGCTCACCGGCATTATCCAGCCGGATTAAACCGTCAGCAAACCGAACGCCGTAATCATCCGTCGCTTCAAATCGAAAGCTTGTGGTACCTCGTCCATCAGCCTCGGGTTCTGATAAAAAGGCAATGGTCGGGGGCGCATCAGGCGTCATCGTCAAAGACCATCTTTGCACCGTCACTTCACCGACCGAAATCTCGACACTACCAGATTGGGACAAAGTGAATGCTGCTTCATAAACGCCAGCACCTTGGTCAGAGAATTCGAAGGATTCGCCGCTAACAGTCTCGGTTAGTTTGGGTGGTAAAGAGGCGTCAAATACCCGAACCGACACCTCGGACCCTTCGGGCACAACCGCGACATCACCAGTTTCCAGCCGCGACAGGTAAACAGGCGTAACGCCGGTATAAACCGGAGGGGATGCCCATGCTTCAACCGTCGTAACCGGTCCACTAGCGGTTTTTACGTCAACCGTTGGGATGAACTGATCTTTCAGGCTAACAGCGCTCGCGCCAAAATAACCTACTAAACCAGCAGCAAAAACGAGCATCGCCGCAATGCGAAACGCAAATGGATCGCGATTTTCAAGCCGTGGGTCCGGCAGACCGGGTTTCAGTTTCGCTGCTTTCTCAGCCAATCGGGCCTGATGTGCGGCCCAAAGCTGTTTAGACCCGTCATCGCGGGAACCTGCCACTAGATTATCGTTCAAAGTCTGCGCAGGTCGCCCCTCAGCACCCCGATCCAGCCGCGCCTTGCCATCAGTTAGACTGGGCGCACGCAGGCCGCTGATGCCACGAACGGTAAAGAACGTTGCCCCAGCCAAAAATGCCGCAAAAATACCAATATGAACATCGGGGGTCGTAAGTGCTGGCAACCCAAGCAGAACGACACCAGCAAAAACAAAAGCTAACGCAACAACCGGCCAAAAGGCGCGAGCAATGCGTTCAGTAAGAATAACCAAGCGGGCACGCCGCGCTTGCCGCGTAATCCACAATCGGGCGCGAATTAGGCTCGCGCGATCATCCATGCCTTTGCGGGGCTCAGCCATTCAGGCTCCTCAGTTGCCGTTGCGACCGCACTACCCAAACTGCGTAGCTCTAGTCGAGCCAGTCTGGAATACGATCACGTTCGATCATTTCAGCATAAGTCGGGCGCGGACGCACTACATCAAACTGTGATCCAGACACCAAAACCTCCGGAATCATCGGGCGGGTGTTGTATTCTGACGACATAACCGCCCCATATGCCCCGGCAGAGCGGAATGCGACGAGCTCTCCGGCATCCACACGGGCCAGATCGCGGGCTTTGGCGAAAGTATCGCCAGATTCGCAAACCGGGCCAACAATATCGATTGGGCCAACCGGGTCATGGGGGGCAGGTTCCTTCACGGGAACAATATCGTGCCAGGCCTCGTACATTGCGGGGCGCACGAGATCGTTCATTGCGGCATCAATGATCAGGAAATTGCGGCCTTCGCCTTCCTTTACATAAATCGTGCTAGCCACCAGCAACCCGGCATTGCCTGCAATCAATCGGCCCGGTTCAATCTCAATCTCACAACCAAGATCACCAACAGTGCGTTTTACGACTGCACCATAATCATAAGGCAGTGGCGGGGCTTCGTTCGACCGCTGATAGGGGATGCCAAGACCACCGCCCAAATCTAACCGACGAATATTATGACCCTCGGCCCGCAATGTACGGGTTAACTCTGCCACTTTGTTAAACGCTGCCTCATAAGGCGCAAGGTCAGTAAGTTGGCTGCCGATGTGGACATCAATACCCATAATCTCAATGCCGGGCATTGAGGCAGCTTCGGCATAAACTTTCTGTGCCTTGGCAATGGGGATGCCGAATTTGTTTTCTGACTTGCCAGTCGCAATTTTGGCATGGGTTTTCGCGTCAACGTCCGGGTTAACCCTGATCGCGATTGGTGCCCGCACACCCATGGCCGTTGCCAGCCGGTCAATCACAGCCAGTTCTGGTTCGCTTTCGACATTGAATTGGCGAATGCCTGTATCAAGCGCGAACTGGATTTCCTCGACGGTCTTGCCGACACCTGAAAACACGATTTTGTCCGGCGCACAGCCAGCAGCAATCGCCCGATACAACTCGCCACCGGACACAACATCCATGCCGGCACCTGCCTGCACGGCAATGCGTAACAAAGCCATGTTGGAATTGGCCTTCATCGCATAACAGACAAGATGAGGCATGCCGGTCAACGCCTCATCAAATACCTTTATGTGGCGTTCAAATGTGGCTTTGGAATAGACATAAAACGGTGTGCCAACCGCAGCTGCGATGTCAGCGACCGAGACATCTTCGGCATGTAAAACGCCATTTTGATAGTTGAAGTGGTCCATTCTCTACACGCTCCGGCCTGCCTATGCTTTACGCTGTTGCCTAGCCGTTTTAACGCAACGAATGAACCCCAAATACCAGCAAACCGGCGTCGCTACTGAAATATGGGCGCAGTGTCCCCCATCTTTGTTCCAAAAATATCCAATCCACCGCCCTTGCCGGGTGCAGGCCCACGAGAAATACCCGGCACCCGGCCAACAAACATTTGTACGGAGAGTCTAATCTACCTTGATATGATAGATTGACCAAATCCAGTTATCGTCTGGCATGTCTTTCAACTCGGCCCGTTCGGCGCGGGGGAAAACGATCTGAGTTGGGCCAAATCCACCCACTGCGAAATGTTCGCCATTGCGTTTCAGCGCTAATACAGCACCATTCGCAATCATTTCTTTGACCTTCACCTCGATGGCATAACCGTCCAGCGCCGTCAGGGTTAACGTCTCTCCATCCGCACCAGCCGCCGACAAAACATCTGCCAACAATGGTCCCTCATACTCCTGTACTTCACCGCCGAGCGGGAAGTCAGCCTGAGCCTTTACGAAGTTCAGCTTTTGCAGCGCGGAATAGTCAAACTGCGTGGCTGCATCGAATTCAGCTTCAGAATACTCAAAGAATTTGTCGACATCGGGGTCTAAACCGCCCCGGTTTGGCTGATCAACTTTGCCAGAAATAGTCAGCAGTACCGGCCCCTGCACGGGTGTATCTGTCTGCTGCGTATGGGCCGCCCCTGCCAGTGAGATCAGGGCAAAGGCGGTGAGTAGTCTTTTAAATAGTCGAAGCATAACGGCCACCATTGTTAGATGTTAGCTGGCCGCGTCCTCCTCTTGTGCCTCTTCATTCGGCTGGGGCGGTATTGGATCGCCCTTTCTGCCACAAGAGGCCAGAGCCAAGCTCAAAGCCAGCGCCGCCACAAACAAGCGCATCATGACAGCCGCTCTTTCCAGCGGGCGATCTGTTCGCGCACTTGCGTTGGTGACGTACCGCCATAGGATGCACGACTCTCCACTGAGTTGTCTACAGTTAATATAGAATAAACCTCAGATTGTATCTGTGGCTCTACACTCTGCATTTGTTCAAGCGTCAGATCTGCCAAATCACAGCCCTGATCTTCAGCCATTTTTACCAATGACCCGGTGACATGATGGGCATCGCGGAATGGCATATTCAACGACCGCACGCACCAATCGGCCAGATCAGTCGCGGTTGAAAATCCAGCGCCAGCAGCGGCGCGCAGGTTATCTTCCATCGGGGCCATATCGCGAACCATGCCTGTCATCGCCGTTAGTGCCAGCGCTAGCGCATCGGCTGCATCAAACACAGGTTCCTTATCTTCCTGCATATCCTTGGAGTATGTTAGCGGCAGCCCCTTCATCACTGTCAGCAGGCCAATCAATGACCCGCTAATCCGCCCGACCTTAGCGCGCACCAATTCGGCGGCATCAGGGTTGCGCTTTTGGGGCATGATAGATGAACCGGTGGTGAACTTGTCACTCAGGCGCACAAATTTAAACTGCGCGGTGGACCAGATCACCAGTTCCTCTGCAAAACGGCTAAGGTGGGTGGCGGTAATCGAAGCGTTCGACAAAAATTCCAAGGCAAAATCACGATCAGACACGCTATCTAGACTATTTGCCGTTGGGCGGTCAAACCGCAATGCCTCTGCCGTCATCTGCCGATTGATCGGAAATGACGTGCCCGCCAGCGCAGCAGCACCTAATGGGCATTCATTCATACGTTTGCGCGCGTCCTGAAACCGCGATAGGTCGCGCCCGAACATTTCAACATAAGCCATCATGTGATGGCCCCAGGTCACGGGTTGGGCGGATTGCAGGTGGGTAAATCCCGGCATGATGACAGCTTCCCGACCATCGGCTTGCGCAACCAATGCCTCTATCAACGCACTCACCGCTTCAATCGCACTATCGGTCTGATCACGAACCCACATGCGGAAATCCAGCGCAACCTGATCATTCCGGCTGCGCCCCGTGTGCAATCGACCGGCGGGTTCGCCAATTAATTCCTTCAACCGTGCCTCTACATTCATATGAATGTCTTCAAGAGCGCGTGAGAATTTGAATGTACCGCCCTCAATTTCTGACAAGACCGTGAGCAGCCCCTCACATATCGCATCTGCGTCCGCATCTGTGATAACGCCAGTGGTGGCTAGCATTCGGGCATGCGCCCGGCTGCCTTCGATGTCCTGACGTGCAAGGCGTTGATCAAAACCGATAGAGGCGTTGATCTCTTCCATCACTGCGTCGGGGCCTTCGGCGAAACGGCCGCCCCACATTGTGTTTGACTGGGCTATATTGTCGGTCATGTCAGTTATGCGCCTGTTTTCCGGGCTGAGTTAAGGAGAACGCACATGCGTGCGCCCCGAATTATTACTGCAATTCTATACGCTGCCGTCGTTTTCGGCGCTAGCCCCGCCGCGGCAGATCTAAGCGATGAACAAATCGCCACCATCAAAGCGGCCCGTAGCGGCGATATGAAGAAGCTTGTTATCCATGAATTTCCACGTGACCGGTTGGAAACCTCATTTCAGGACGCCAACGATGCGGCAACAAATGTGGCTGCATTTGGTGGCAAAATAACGGTGCTGAATTTCTGGGCAACATGGTGCCCACCTTGCCGCAAGGAAATGCCGTCGCTGGATCGCTTACAGGCCGCAATGGCCGATTCTGATATTCAGGTGCTCGCAATCTCCATGGACCGGGCGAGTGTGGAGAAAATCGATAAGTTCTTTAACCGCATTGATGCCCATAACTTAGCAATTTACCGCGATCCGTCCCTGCGATTGGGACAGGAGGCTGGCGTGCTCGGCCTTCCAGTAACCTTGATCCTAGATCGAGAAGGCAGAGAGATTGGGCGTCTTCAGGGTGATGCGGAATGGGATGCGCCAGAAACGCAGGCGCTGCTCAAACAAATCGCAGCGATGGAATAAACGTTAGTCGGCGTATGGCGCTAACAGCTCCAGCGCCTTCGCATGTAAGGCAGGGCAGCCAGCGGCAACCGCTTGGCCGCCCATTGCAACATTACCCCCGCGCCAATTGGTGACAATGCCACCCGCCGCTTCAACAACAGCGATCGGTCCCTGAATGTCATAGGCATTAAGGCCAGCTTCAATCACCAGATCAGCCTGCCCCAAGGCAACCAGAGCATATCCATAACAATCAAGGCCATATCTCGTCAGCCGAGCTTTGCTGCTAACAGACTGAAACCCTTGATATTCTTTCTCTGTGCCAACTTCAGGAAATGTGGTCAGTACAGTGGCATCTGATAATTCTGCACCGCGTCGGGTGGCAAGTGGTCGTGTCTCACCATCTCTGGTCAGGAGTGCACCATCCGGACCCCCAAAGAACCGCTCACCAATATATGGCTGGTCAATCAAACCGATGATTGGTCTTTCACCATCATAACAAGCCACCAAAATGCCGAATACTGGCGCACCGCTGATAAATGCACGGGTGCCATCAATCGGGTCCAAAACCCAGGTTAGGCCGCTCGTGCCTTCGGTGGTGCCATGTTCTTCACCAAGAATGCCATCCTGTGGTCGTTCAGCCGATAACACCGCTCGCATTGCGGTCTCAGCATCACGGTCAGCGATCGTTACGGGATCAAATCCATCCGCGAGTTTGTTATCCGCATTCAATCCTGAACTTCGGAAATGGTGCAATACTGGCACACGCGCTGCATCAGCCGCCAAATTGGCCACGCGGATCAGGTCTGCAATTTCAGGATGTGACAAAGAAAAACTCCGGACTGCCCCCTCGCAATCCGGAGTTTCCCGCAAGCAACCCCGCATGGTCAATGCGACCACTTGGGCGCTTAGTAGGATCGCCTGGTGGGACGATCCGAGCCTAACGCAACATTCGGTACTGCCTTACACACACAAGGCATAACCGAGAAACACACGTTTAGGCCGCGTCTGATAGAACTCGTGCTAGGTCAAACAACCGGCGACGCTGAGCTTCTGGAATAGAATAGTACGAACGCACCAGCTCCAGCGCTTCCTTGTCTGCCAGCAAATCACCCTGAGGACGGGATTCGGATTGGGATGCAGCAGCAATATGAGATTCTGCGCCTTCCAAGCCTTCGAAGAAAAATGAGATCGGAACATCGAGAGCAGAAGCAATATCCCAAAGACGGCTAGCGCTGATCCGGTTCATACCGGTTTCATACTTCTGAATCTGCTGAAACTTGATGCCGACGCGTTCGCCAAGCTGCTGCTGAGTCATCCCAACCATCCAACGACGGTGACGTACGCGCTTACCTACATGAACATCTACAGGGTGTTTCATTGTTCTATCTCCTAAACCCGGCCTCGATAGAACAATCATCGCAAGCGCTAGGCCAAGTTCAGGCGATTTCCCCTACGTAAGCTATCCTTTTTGGGGTAAAACTGGCATCTCATTGAAATATAACGGAAAAACTATAAGTGAGAGCGTTCGCATACCTACTAAAGTATTAAGGATGGCATAATATGCTCATCGCAATTTGCATAGATTTTGCAATATGCAATGCATTTCGCGATATTTAGCACCTTTAAGATTGCATAGCGCAATCATGCCAAGCGTCAAACAAAGCCTTCCAACTGAGTTTTTCTCCTCGGCGTCGAGAAATACACGCGATAGGGGAGCGTTGGTGCCGATTTCCCTCGTCGTATCTAACTGATATGGGAGTTAAACGCCGTTCAGCGCAAAATAGTTAGAATTTCAGAAAGCTGTTTCTTTTGTTTGGCAGCTTTTGGCACCGTTGCATCATCTGCTGCATGACCGACAGCAAATATCATAGTTGGTTTTTCCGACGATGGCCGCCCGCATAACCCGTTTAGAAACTTCATCGGGTTGGGTGTGTGAGTCAGAACGCTCAATCCGGCATGATGCAGGGCAGAGATTAGGAACCCGCATGCGATGCCCACACTTTCCGGCACATAATAGTTCTTTCGTCGGGACCCATCCTCGTTAAGCCCGTATCTTTCCGCAAATACGACGATCAACCATGGCGCGTCGGTCAAATGCGGTTTTGAAGCATGGGTGCCTATAGGCTCCAATGCGCGTAACCATTCATCTCCACCGCCACCATCATAGAATTTTTGCTCTTCCACCTCAGCTGCCGCCCGAATACATGCCTTCGCCTCCGGCGCAGATATCGCAACAAATTGCCAAGGCTGGTGATTGGCACCACTAGGTGCGCCGCCAGCAACCTCAACGCAGGTCTCAATGATCTTTTGCGGAATCTGAGTGGGTGCAAAATCTCTTATTGTATGGCGCATAGCCATCTTCGCTTTGAACTTTTCGGCCGCGTCCAGCGATTGATCATCGCTTAGCGCTATTCTATCTGGCAGGGGGATGGGCTGATATGACATGCTGGTCCTTGATCGAAATGGCCAAGATGGCCAATATGATGCCAACAGTATAGCGCGTTAAAAGACGACAGGAATATTTGATGCCCAAAAGCGACCCAAAGCTACTGGTTTCAACAGAATGGTTGGCCGAGCATATCAAAGCCCCAGACGTGCGCATCATTGATGCCACCTGGCGGATGCCAGCCGATGAGGCAGATGCGAAAGCCGATTACGAAGCACGGCATATCCCCGGAGCACGCTTTTTTGACATTGATGACATCAGCGATGCGGCCTCATCTCTGCCCCATACCCTGCCGCCTGTTGAAAAATTCGTAAGCCGTGTGCGCAAAATGGGCATTGGCGATGGCCATCGCGTCGTTGTCTATGACCAACTCGGCTTGTTTTCCGCCGCTCGTGTCTGGTGGATGTTCCGGGTCTTTGGCCATGATGATGTCGCGGTGCTTGATGGGGGCCTACCCAAATGGTTGGCCGAAGGTCGCGACACCGAAGATCTGCCGCCTATGCCACGTGAACGGCATTTTACCGGTCGCAAAGATGCTTCGCTTGTGCGTGACGTTACGCAGGTTGCTGCCTCGTTAAAACTTGGCGAAGAACAAATTGTTGATGCACGGGGTGCTGCTCGGTTCCGTGGTGATGCACCAGAACCGCGCGAAGGTTTACGTGCAGGCCATATTCCAGGCTCTAAAAATGTTCCCTTCACTAACCTGTTGAATGATGACGGCACGATGAAGGCTGCGGATGAATTGCGCTCGATTTTTGAGGGTGCAGGTGTCGATTTGTCTAAGCCACTAATCACCAGTTGTGGTTCAGGTGTGACCGCTGCGATCCTGTCACTGGCTCTGGCGCGTCTTGGGCACCGTCGCAATGCCCTCTATGATGGGTCGTGGACAGAATGGGGTTCATATCCCGATCTGGCAGTCGAAACCGGATGACCACCCGCTATCTGCCCGGCGATGAAATAGAATACACTATTACATATCTGGAAATGGCCTCTCGGCCATCGTTCGCCCTCGTTCCTATACCTGCACAAAAGGGTTTGGCGCTTGTACGCGCAGAAAACCCTCCGGTACGTTGGTTTCTGCACCTTTATGACAGTGTGGGTGCCGACCATGAATGGATGGATTGGCATGATGCCCCGGCAGAGGAACTGCGCGCCTTTGTGCAGGACGAAAACGTCACGATGTACACCCTTATGTTGCAGGGCTGGACCGCGGGCTTTTTCGTTTTGGATCACAGGCAAACAGGCGTTGTTGATTTGGCCTACTTTGGCCTGACGCCAGAGGCACGAGGCAGAGGCCTAAGTGGTTGGCTTTTAACCACCGCTATTCAAACAGGCTGGAGCCAACCTGACGTTGCCTGCATGACCCTAAACACATGCACCCTTGATGGGCCGCGCGCCCTGCCAATGTATCAAAAATATGGGTTTTCACCGGTCCGGCAGGAAACCAAAACTCGGATTCTGACCGGCCCTTGGCCGAGAGGGGAATAATACCAACTAAAATTTAGTGGGGCACCTTGGCTAATGTGTATATTCCACATTATGTGTGGTTTACACATATTTTTTTAACTAGCTGAAAAACTAAGCTAATATCTACAGGCCACCTATTGATTCAAGTTCGGTGCCTAGTTGATCCGCGCCAATCTCATCGCCAACAACCAATGCATAAACCCAAGCATGGGTCAGGTGAAACCTGCGTGCACCGGGATCGCCCTCAAAATGCTCTGCGGCCATCCTATGCAGCTCGGATAACCGAGCTGCATGTTCTTGTTGGCCATGAAGGCGCGTTAACTCTTCGTTCAGCGCCTCAACGTCTATGGCTGCCATCGTGGTCAGCGGATCATGCTGACAGACGGGCTGCAACCCAGTCGTGAAAACAGTGTGTAGGGCTGTCCATAACTTCGGAAAATACGCCACCAGCGAAACCGGGGGCCCCGCGTCCTACTTGCATGCCCTGAGTGACAAACAGGTCTTCGCTTAGAACCTCTTTCCACATCGCTGCATTCATTTTGCGCTTTTCGGCAAACTCATCTGACAAAGCCGCCTCTTCGGTGGTGTAGTAAATCTCCACCCGCTCAATCGTGCGGTCATGTGCCTTTGGGTCCAAATGAGCAGCCCAGAAATGATCGTACTGAAAACCGAACAACACATTGGGATAGAATGAAGGATATTCGGCTGCTTTGTCCCACCGCTCAGGCAGGCCTTCAAAACGCGGGAAAGCACGGCCCTCACCATAGTTCGGATTATAAACCAGCGTGCCCTGACCAGAATAACCGCCACGTTCTTCCAGATGATAGTGGTCTTCAAGTTTGGAGTAGCTGTTCAGGCCGGGGTGAATCCAGGGCAGGTGATAGCTTTCGCAGTTATTCTCAAGAACCAGCTTCCAGTTCGCTTTGATGTCAAAGTTGAAGCCCGCGTAATCAGTCGGCGCAAAAACTTCGCGCCCCATGAAGTCGGCCATTTGCGCTTGCAGGCCAGCGGACCATTCGTTGAACGAAGGTGCCTTGCCGTCGACATTCACGAACACAACGTCAAAGAACACCGCTGTGCGTACTTCGGTCAGGCCCGTTGTTTCAGGGTCTACCGATTCGTGTTTGTTAACGCCCGGCCCACCAACATGAGGCGTCGCGCGCAATTTGCCATCAAGGCTATAGCACCAGCTATGATAGGGGCATCGAATCACGCCGCCAAAATTCTTTTTCTCTTCGACCAGAATCATGCCACGGTGACGGCAGACATTCTCGAAGACTTTAACCTGACCTTCTTTGTCCCTCAGCAAAAGCAAAGGTGCGCCAAGGAAATCAATAGGCATCGCATCACCATTGTTAGGCACGTCCTTGCCATAACCAATACAAGCCCAGCCTGAATGGAAAATTTTTTCCCGCTCCAACGCTAAAGCATCGGGTGAATTATAAAGCGCATTAGGAAGGCCTTTTGCGCGGGCAACGGGTTGTCGAACAGCGCTTAAAGCTTCGGCGAGTTCAGCCTGGTGGAGCATAGCTACATACCCTGTATGAGGTGAGGTTAACGTAGGTTTTCTCGCATCTTATGACCTAATCTGCGCACAAAAATCCGACTTCGTGATGTCGGATTTATGTCGATATTTTACTGCAAATGAGAGGGTAAAATACCCCAAATTCAACTAATAATCGTATGTTCCTTATTCGTTCTCCAACCTATAGTGTATCGCCTCAGGTCAAGCACAAAATCTATACTTAGCTGTAAATAAATTGATTGACCGAGGGCGCTATTGGCCCCAAATATTGTGTCCCGAGACAATGAAACCCCTACCCATAGATGGCGTAAGGGGCCCTTTGTCGGGAATTGATTCAAATAATCCAGTCGCTTGCGGCTAGAACTATGCGCGTAAACGTCGATTAAAAAACGCCGCGCAAAACGAAAACGACTCGCACCTGAGGCAGGGCGAAGTAGGGAGAGAGAAAATGAAGATTGATCGTCGTTTCACAGCTGCTGGAGCATCACCTTACGCAAAGATCGAATTCCGTAAGGCAGACAGTGAAATTCGGAACCCCGACGGCTCAATTGTTTTCCAGTTGAAAGACGTCGACATCCCCGCTGCATGGAGCCAGGTCGCCTCCGACGTTCTCGCCCAGAAATACTTCCGCAAGGCAGGCGTTCCTGCTGCGATGAAAAAGGTCAAAGAAAAGGGTATCCCCTCTTTCTTGTGGCGTTCAGTCCCTGATGAAAAAGCCCTGAAAAAAATTCCGGCAGAGGAACAATACGGCGGTGAAACCTCTGCGACGCAGGTGTTCGATCGCCTCGCAGGCGCATGGGCCTATTGGGGCTGGAAAGGTGGTTATTTCTCCACCGAGGCAGACGCGCAGACTTACTATGACGAAATGCGCTTCATGCTGGCCACACAGATGGCTGCACCAAACTCGCCGCAGTGGTTCAACACAGGCCTGCATTGGGCCTATGGCATCGATGGCCCGGGTCAGGGCCACTATTATGTCGACCACGAATCCGGCAAACTGACCAAATCAACATCAGCATATGAGCATCCACAGCCGCACGCCTGTTTCATCCAATCTGTCAAAGATGACTTGGTGAATGATGGCGGCATCATGGACCTGTGGACGCGCGAAGCCCGTCTGTTCAAATACGGCTCAGGTACTGGCACCAACTTCTCGTCCCTGCGGGCCGAAAGCGAATCTTTGGGTGGTGGCGGAAAATCCTCTGGTCTGATGTCATTCCTGAAAATCGGCGACCGTGCAGCGGGCGCGATCAAATCTGGCGGAACAACACGCCGTGCGGCCAAAATGGTGATCTGCGATATGGATCACCCGGATGTCGAAAACTTCATCAACTGGAAAGTTGTGGAGGAGCAGAAAGTTGCGGCGCTGGTTGCTGGCTCAAAAATTCACGAAGAAAAACTGAATGTCATCTTCACGGCCATCGGCCAGTGGGACGGCGCAATCGAAGATGCAGTAGACCCAAAGAAAAACCCGGGCCTGAAAGCTGCCATCAAGGATGCGCGCAAATCTTCGATCCCGGACACCTATGTTAATCGCGTGCTGCAATATGCAAAACAGGGTTTCGGCGAGATCGAGTTCCCAACCTATAATACCGATTGGGATTCAGAGGCTTACGTTACCGTTGCTGGCCAAAACTCAAACAACTCAGTCCGCGTGACAGACTCGTTCCTCAAAGCAGTTGATGAGGATGCCGATTGGGAATTGGTTCGTCGCACCGATGGCGCCGTCGCCAAAACCGTAAAAGCGCGCGATTTGTGGGAACAGATCGGCTTGGCCGCTTGGGCATGCGCCGATCCGGGCATGCAGTACCACGACACGATCAACGATTGGCACACCTGCCCGGCAGACGGTGAAATTCGCGCCTCTAACCCGTGTTCAGAGTACATGTTCCTCGATGACACGGCCTGTAACCTCGCCTCAATGAACCTGCTGACCTTCCTGAAAGACGGCGAGTTCGACATCGCAGGTTACGAACATGCAACGCGCCTCTGGACTGTTACGCTAGAAATCTCAGTCCTGATGGCACAGTTCCCAAGCGCAGAGATTGCAGAGCTAAGCTACAAATTCCGTACCCTGGGCCTCGGCTACGCCAACATCGGCGGTCTGCTGATGAACCTCGGGCACAGCTATGACTCGCACGAAGGCCGCGCAATTTGCGGTGCTTTGACCGCGATTATGACAGGCGTTAGCTACGCAACATCTGCCGAAATCGCTTCCGAAGTTGGCCCATTTCCCGGCTATGCCAAAAACGCAGACAATATGCTGCGTGTCATCCGCAACCACCGTAACGCCGCTTACGGCAAAACCGATGGCTACGAAAAACTGGCAACCAAACCAGTCGCATTGGACCATGACAACTGCCCGGATAAACGCTTGCTGGAAGCTGCCCACGCCGCTTGGGACAGCGCGCTGGAATTGGGCAAAAAGCACGGTTATCGCAACGCTCAGTCAACCGTTGTTGCCCCAACCGGCACAATCGGTCTTGTTATGGACTGTGACACGACCGGCATTGAGCCAGATTTCGCCCTAGTGAAATTCAAGAAACTTGCCGGTGGCGGTTACTTCAAAATCATCAACCGTTCGGTTCCTGCTGCTTTGGCGAAACAGGGCTATGGCGAAAACGCCATTCAGGCGATCGTCGACTACGCAGTTGGCGCAGGCACCTTGGTTGGCGCACCCGGTGTAAACCACGTAACGCTGGCCGAATACGGTTTCACGCCAGACTTGCTGGCCAAAATCGAAACCAACCTCGCCACCGCCTTCGACATCCGCTTTGTCTTTAACCAATGGACACTGGGCGTTGATTTCTGCACCGAAGTTCTGGGCATCCCGGAATCTGCAATGGCAGACAGCAACTTTGACCTGCTGCGCCACATTGGGTTTGCAAAGGAAGAGATTGAGGCCGCCAACAACTACGTTTGCGGAACCATGACGCTGGAAGGTGCACCTGGCTTGGCCGAGGAGCACTACAGCATCTTTGATTGCGCCAACCCTTGCGGTAAAATCGGCAAACGTTACCTGTCCGTCGACAGCCACATCCGCATGATGGCCGCCGCGCAGAGCTTCATTTCCGGCGCGATTTCCAAAACCATCAACATGCCAAACGATGCAACAGTCGAGGACTGTACCGCTGCTTATCGCCTGTCATGGGAACTGGGTGTAAAGGCCAACGCGCTTTATCGCGATGGCTCAAAGCTCAGCCAGCCACTCGCATCGCAGTTGATTGATGACGAAGATGAGCGCGAAGAGCTATTGGAGGCTCCGGTCGCCAAACAGGCCGCAATCGTCGCCGAAAAGATCGTCGAGAAAATCGTGATCAAAGAGGTTGCCGCAAAGCGTGAGCGTGACAAGCTGCCAGGCCGCCGCAAATCATACACGCAGAAGGCTGTTGTTGGTGGTCACAAGGTCTACCTCCACACTGGCGAATATGACGATGGCCGTCTGGGAGAGATCTTCATCGATATGCATAAAGAGGGCGCAGCCTTCCGTGCGATGATGAACAACTTCGCCATCGCCATTTCGATGGGCCTGCAATACGGCGTGCCGCTAGAGGAATTCGTCGATGCCTTTACCTTCGTTCGTTTTGAACCAGCTGGCATGGTTCAGGGTCACGACAACATCAAAAATGCGACCTCGATCCTCGACTATATCTTCCGCGAGCTAGCGATCTCTTATCTGGGTCGCGATGATCTGGCCCATGTAGAGCCAGAAGGCGAGCGCTACGATGAAATGGGTCGTGGTGAGCAAGAGGGCAAGTCGAACGTTCAGGCAGCCGGGGCTGAGGCGCTGGCCAAAGTCGAAGCAATCCGCATGGCCGCATCATCAGGCTACACCCGTGGACGTGTCCCGCAGGAGCTTTACGTTCTGTCTGGCAGGGCAACCACCATGGGGGGCGGATTGGCCGAAGCAACAGCACCGGCTCCAGTTGCCCCCGCTGTTGCCGCTGCCGCCGCCGCAACAGTCGGTGCAACAGCGCCAAGCGGACCGAGCACAGCCAGTTTGATGGCAGAGGCAAGGATGAAAGGCTACGAAGGCGACCCATGCGGTGAATGCGCAAACTTCACGCTGGTCCGCAACGGCACCTGCATGAAATGCGATACCTGTGGCTCGACTTCGGGCTGTAGCTAAGAATAACGGGGGCGGGCGCGTAAAGCGCCCGCTTGCCTGCGAACAGGCCGCAGGCGAGAAACCGGGCAGAAAAAGAAGCCTGAATAGAAAACCTCCGGGGCCCATAGGGCCTCTTTTTTTGATTATGTTGTTTCGATAATTACAGAAATATTAAAAAATAGATTCGTAATGACAATCCCAACTACCCCTCCATCGCCGTAGTCCTGATCATCCGTCGCCGCTGCCCCGAAAAATCATTGATCGGATAATGCAGCGTAAACCGATTGTCCCAAATCAATACACCGCCAACGCACCACCGAAAACGACAGGTAAATTCATGGCGGATCATGTGGTCATATAGCCATCGCAGCAAAGGCGTGCTTTCTCCTTCAGTCATACCCTCAAACCGGCTGACGAACATCGAATTGATGTACAGCCCTTCTCGCCCTGTTGCGGGATGCCGCCGAACGACTGGCTGCACAGCCGTCCATTCAGGGACCTCTCGCTTTTCATACCAATGATAGGCATGCACAGCTCTCAACCCACGCAACGTATCCTGCAAGCCGGGCGACAAGGCCTCAAATGCTGCAATCGTGCTGGCAAAAACAGTATCACCACCAACTGGCGGAATTTCCAACCCATGAAGGATGGATGCATAGCCAGCAGGCTTTAACCAGGTCACATCACCATGCCAGCCCTCTCCGCCAAACATGATCTGATCCTCGGGTTCCCTGAGCAATTCTAAAACTTCAGGACAGTCATCAAACCCATTGGAAACCAGCGGATGCAGGAACGATGGGCCAAACCGTCGGCCCAAAGCGCTAAGTTGAAACCGGTCAAGCGATTGACCCGGCGTATAAAGAACAAGATGCTCATCAAGGGCAGAGATTAAGGCCGCAGAGGCATCACCTTGAAGGTCATTCAGGTCAATATCCTCAACAATAGCTCCGAGAGCACCGGTGATAGGTGAAACCTTCATTCTCTCCGCTCCTTTTCTAACCGCAAAATAGCGACGCCATTTAAACGGGATAAGTCAAGTGCCTAGCTCCTCCAACAACCACTCATCAAATTCCCGCGTTGCCGGTGTTTCTGCATGGGATGGTCGCCGCATCAGCGCGTAAACTTCTGTCATCGGCACCGACCAATCAAAGGGCCGGATCAACCGCCCAGCCTCGATCAGGTCACCGGCAAGTACATCATGGCTCATCGCTAACCCGCAACCGGCCAGTGCTGCGTTGATTGATACAACAAAAGTCGTCGACAAATGCACCTGATTGCCTTTGGGCAGGACCAGCCCCTTCACACCAACCCAAGTGTCCCAATTGGTGACAACACCGCTGCAATCAAACAAAGTCTCATCCTGCCAATCCCCGCTCCACCCTGGCGCAGCAACCGGATAGGCATGCCCGCCACTCAGAAACCGCGCATTAGGATCATCGCGTAAGACCCGTCCAAACCGGATCTCCGCATCGGCTCCATCGGTCTGCCGCTCCCATAAAGACGTCGTCATGTTGATCGTCATCCACGGGAACTTTGAGGTCAATTCACCCAGCCGAGGGGCCAGCCAAAACACCGAAAACGCTAAATTGCATTGCAACGACAACACTTGCCCCCGATCCACCCCGATCAAAGCTCGCGCACCAGAGCTAAGCGTCGCAAAAGCCTCCTGCACCACAGGCAGATAGCTCTCGCCCGCCTCCGTCAGCGACAGACTGCGTGTCCGCCGAACAAACAACGGCCGCCCCATATAGTGCTCAAGGTTTTTGATATGCTGAGACACAGCAGATTGCGTCATGTTCAACTCTTTGGCCGCGCCAGTGAACGACAGGCACCGCGCTGCCGCCTCAAACGCGCGCAACCAGTTTAGTGGGGGGAGGTCTGATGACGACATAAATACTCCATAAGCGACCCATTAGCTCAGCTAATTAATATGCACAGATTTAATCGTTCGTGAAAACCCAGCTTCGGGCGTATTTTCCTTTCAACAAAATTTAGGAGGATGCCATGGCCGAACCGATTGAACTGCACCGCCGCGAAAATATGGCCCATTGGGAAGAGCGTGTGGATATGGCCGCCGCGTTCCGTTGGACCGAACGTTTGAATTTTCACGAAGCAGTGGCAAACCACTTTAGTTATTCGGTGAATGACGATGGCACCCAGTTTTTGATGAACCCCAATCAAGTGCACTTCAGCCGGATCAAGGCCAGCGAATTATTGCTGTTGGACGCCAATGACGATGATACGCTCAGCCGCCCGGGTGCCCCGGACGTTACAGCATGGGGTCTACACGGTGCCCTTCACCGCCGCTGCCCGCATGCCCGTTGTGCCATGCACGTACACTCCATCCACGCCACGGTGCTGGCCTGTCTGGCGGACAGCAACATGCTGCCAATCGATCAGAACACAGCAACTTTCTACAATCGCTATGTCATCGATGATCAATTCGGCGGGCTGGCGTTCGAGGAAGAAGGCGAGCGCTGCGCACAGCTATTCTCTGACCCAAAGGTCAAGGTGATGATCATGGGCAATCACGGTGTCATGGTAATAGGCGACAGCGTCGCTGATACCTTCAATCGGATGTACTACTTCGAACGGGCGGCAGAAACCTACATCCGCGCATTGCAAACCGGTCAAAAACTACGGGTTCTCAGCGATGAAATCGCGGAAAAAACCGCGAAAGAGCTGGAGGATTACCCCGATCAGGCAACCCGTCATCTGGAAGAGTTAAAAGGCATTCTGGATTTCGAGGGTTCCGATTACGCGACTTAACCAGCAGGCGAGGGCGGTCAGATGTCAGTAACCAACGACACCGATAAAGCTGCGGACATCAATGTGGAACCGGGGCCAATGAGCCGCGAATGGCATTATCATCCCGATTTACCGGTCGGGTTTGCGCCGTTCTTTGCGTGGCCACCACAGTCGCGAAAGGTTGTCGCGTTCCTGTGGGAGTACTACCTGCAAACCTCTGACCGGTCATCATTCGTCTTGTTGGCATTTGCCACTTTCTATCTGTTCCAACCGGCACAGGCAGATATGGCAACGCTGGGTGCAGGCTGGGTTCTGGGTGCGCTTGTCCGCAACTACATCCTGATGCTGATCGTTGCCGGTGGGCTGCATCTCTGGTTTTACGGGTATGGCAAACAAGGTAAGCGGCTGAAATTCGACCCACGCGATCTGTCCCGCAACAACCGGCTGTATAAATTCGGTGATCAGGTAAAGGATAATATGCTCTACACTCTCGCCAGTGGTGTGCCGATTTGGACTGCTTACGAGGTGCTGCTGACATGGGCCTATGCCAGCGGCATGATTCCGACTTTTGAGTTCTCAGACGGCTGGCTCTGGTTCATCGTCGCCTTCCCCATTCTGGCGATCTATCAAAGCTTTCATTTCTATTGCATTCACCGCCTGCTGCACTGGCCACCGCTGTATACGCGGTTCCACTCGGTCCATCATCGTAATGTGAATGTCGGCCCATGGTCCGGCCTGTCGATGCACCCACTTGAACATGTGTTGTATCTGTCGGCTATCCTGATCGCCTTTGTGCTGCCGCTACATCCGGTCCATATGCTGTTCCTGATGTACTGGCTGGCGCTCGGCGCTTCATCCTCGCATTCCGGCTACGAAGGGCTTTGGGTCAAAGACAAGCGCCGCCTGCTAATCGGTGGCTTTTTCCACCAACTTCATCACCGATACTACGAATGCAATTACGGCAACTCAGAAATGCCATGGGACAAATGGTTGGGCAGTTATCATGATGGATCGCCCGAAAAGACCGATGAAACCCGCGCACGGCGTAAAAGGATGTATGCGAAATGAAAGGCTGGGCCTACAAACCTGATATGCCACTTGGCGTATCGCCTGTGTGGTCTTGGCCGCCACGCCCCGTCGCCGCACTGCGCTGGTTCTGGGACGGTTGGTTTTTCATCACAGTAAAACTGGCTGTGTTGGGCATTGCGGTATTGGCATGGGCATTCGCCACACCTTCGCTGGAAACAACAGCAACATTCACGCCCGATTGGGTGGCGGCCATCATGCTGCGTAACCTCATTACCTTACTCGGCGTCGCCGGGCCGCTACACCTCTATTTCTATCGCTGGCAGTCGCAGGGCGATACCCTCCAATATGACGCCAGGCCAATGGGGCGGGGCCGCGTGTTCACCCTCGGCTCTCAGGTCAAAGACAATATGTTCTGGTCCTGCACATCAGGCGTCATCGTGTGGAGCCTTTATGAAGCGCTCATGCTCTGGGCGATCGCCAACGGCCACATCGCGCTGATGACGTTCGAGGCAAACCCGATCTGGTTCCTGGCCATTTTCTTTCTGATCCCGATATGGGAGAGCTTTTATTTCTACTGGGTGCATCGCTGGCTGCACTGGCCACCGCTCTACAAACTCGCTCATGCTTTGCACCACCGAAACACCAACGTCGGCCCATGGTCGGGCCTATCCATGCACCCGATTGAGCATGTGATTTACCTCGGCTCTGTCCTGATTCACTTCGCGCTGCCCACTCATCCGCTGCATGTCGTGTTCCACCTTTTCTATTACACGCTAACGGCGGTCACCACGCATACCGGGTTCGAAGGGTTGTTTGTGCGGAATAAAAACCGGCTTTCGCTAGGGACCTTTCACCATCAAATGCATCACCGGTATTTCGAATGCAATTACGGCAGCCTTGAACTGCCGTGGGACCGTTGGTTCGGGTCGTGGCACGACGGCACTCCCGAAGCGCATGAGATCATGAAAGAGCGCCGCAAGCGCATGCACGGGAAATAGGCCATGTCGTTCAAGGCAACCAATGCGGCATCCAGCGGCGTAAAACTCGACAAGAAAACCCTTAAATCCATCGCAAAAAGGTCAAACCGTCCCGGACTGATCTATCTGGCGCAATGGGCGGCGATGCTGACCGTTCTGGGCGTGCTGATCTGGGCCGCACTCGGCACTTTATGGGTCTGGCCCGCCATGTTCGCATTCGGCACGGTACTGACCGTACCCGCCTATTCGATGAGCCACGAGACTGCCCACGGCACAGCCTTTCGCACCCGCTGGCTGAATGAGGCGGTGCTATGGGTCACATCGCTAATTTACTTGGAAGAACCGCTGCACCGTCGGTTCACCCATACTAACCACCACACCTATACATGGCATGTCGGCAAAGACAGCCAAATGCCCTTCGACACACCAATGGATTTCAAAGGCTGGCTGGCAGAGATCACCGGATTCGCGTTGCTCCGCTTTCACGGGCAGGTGTTGCTGCAACTGGCAATGGGCCGCCCGACAAATATTATGAGGGCGGTAACGCCAGAGGGTGAGATTCCCAAAATGATCCGCAACGCGCGCATCTTTGTGCTGATCTATGCCGCCATTATCGCCCTTCTGATCGCGGGCCTTATGTGGCCTCTATGGTTCCTCATCCTACCCCGCATCATGGGGGCACCAGTCATGCTGTTGTTCACGTTAATCCAACACGTTGAATTGCAGGAAAACTCCCCCTCAATCCTCGAAAGCACCCGCAGCTTCACCACGTCATGGCTAGGTCGTTTCCTCTACATGAACATGAATAACCACGTAGAACATCATCTCTATCCACAAGTACCGTTCTATGCCCTGCCTGACCTGAACCAAGCTGTGCAGGATCAGTTGCCCAAGCCGGACCCCGGCTTCTGGCGAACCAACATTGAAGTGCTCAGCGTCGTTTGGCGTCGCTCGCTGGGCCGAAATACCAAGGCCGCCTCCATCCGGCAGGCCCCCCATATGATAAGCGAGGGCGGGTTTGAACGCATCGCTGAAAGGACGATGTAATGCGCCCGTTTTCATCGCTGAATGACATCGTGGAAAACGGCTATTGCCTCAGTTGTGGTCTCTGCACCCAGGTTGTCGAGGACGGCGCGCTGACCATGGCGCTGAACAAGGGTGGCAATGTCCGCCCCCGCGCTTCCCGTGAACTAACCTCCGCAGAAAACGCTCGCATCGTTAGCATCTGCCCCGGCGTGACCATGAACGGGCCATTTGCAGATGAATTGACAGCACCCGATCCAGTATGGGGCGACATTCGCGTAACGTACGAAGGCTGGGCAACCGATGACGACACCCGCTGGCGCGCTTCTGCTGGTGGCGTGATGACTGCGCTGAACCAATATTTGTTGGAAAGCGGGAGAGTGGCTTTCATCTTGCAAAACCGGGCAGCAACCGGCGACGCGCTGATGAGCGAACCCGTGCTGATCCGCGACCCGGCGGAACTGCTCACCGGCTCCCAATCCCGCTACGCCCCCTCTGCGCCACTAACCGCCATCAACGAAGCATTGGCGCTAAACGAACCCTTCGCCGTCTCGCTGAAACCCTGCGATATTGCCGGGGTACGTAACCTCCAACGCCAAGACCGGCGGGCCGCTGAACTGATCAAGTTTACGCAAGCCATGTTCTGCGGAACCGTTCCTAGCCGCGAAACAACAACCAAAATGCTGGCCCGCAAAGGCTACTCCGATGCACCAGACACATTCCGCTGGCGTGGCGACGGCTGCCCCGGTGCCGCACGCGCGACATGGAAAGACGGGCGAAAAGCAACCGCAACTTATCAGGAAATGTGGACCGAAGCGCGCTGGACCACGCAATTCCGCTGCAAAATCTGCCCAGACGCCATCGGCCTGCATGCCGACATCGCAACGGGCGACTTCTGGCCCGGTGGTGTACCAACCCAGGAAACACCGGGTGAAAACGGGATCATCGCTCATACCGACATTGGTGAAGAAATCCTGAACGCGGCTGCGGCGGCTGGCTATCTGAAGTTAAAACCCACCGACCTCGCCACTATCGCCGGCACCCAACCACATCACGTGCGCTTACGCCAAACTTTCAGCGCCCGCGTTGCCGGGGCCGCCGTGGCAGGCGCGCCATTTCCCGAATTTGCGGGCATGGCAACTGGCCGTTGCGCCGGACAGGCCACCGCCGATGACCTTGCCGCTGTATTCGCCGGAACGATGGAGCGTGTGCGCGCAGGGCAAGCAGATGAGATCAGCGAATTTGATGACTGGGAGCCGACCTAATGAGCGACTGGATCCACGCTTGCGCAACTGACGACATCGACGAAGAAGACCTGATCCGCTGGGATCACAACGGGCGCACCTTCGCCATCTACAACACCGATGATGGGTTTTTCGCCACCGACGGCATGTGCACCCACGAAGAACAGTCACTGGACGAAGGCATGGTCGTCGACGATGTTATCGAATGCCCCCTCCACGGCGGCCGCTTCAAAATCGCCACCGGCAAGGCTCTATCCGCCCCAGTTTGTGTCGACCTGAAAACCTATCCGGTAAAAGTCGAAGGCGCACAAATTTACATTCAGATATAGCTTTCAAAAGTGCAGTCATAATCCGTCGTCGGCTATCAACATATGCCACAAACGAAACGAGCCGCCCAAAGAAGAGCGGCTCAATTAATCCAATTGAATATTAAGACGTCAGCGCGGGCTGCGCTTTGCCAATATCCGCTGCAATGTCCGTCGGTGCATGTTCAGACGGCGTGCCGTTTCCGAAACATTGCGATCACATAATTCAAACACACGTTGAATATGCTCCCACCGTACCCGGTCTGCTGACATTGGATTTTCAGGTGGTGGCGGTTTTTGCCCACCGCCGGTCAGCAGCGCAGCGGTTACATCCGCCGCATCAGCTGGTTTTGACAGATAGTCCGTCGCACCGATCTTGACCGCAGCCACCGCAGTGGCAATTGCGCCATAGCCGGTCAATACAACGATTCGAGCGTCTTCGCGGGCAGCGCGCAGCGCCTCAACCACATCCAGCCCGTTGCCGTCTTCTAACCGCAGATCAATCACTGCATATGCAGGGGGTGCAACACGTACCTGACCCAAACCCTGTGCGACGCTTTCCAGTGCAATGGGCTCAAACCCACGCTTTTCCATGGCCCGCGCCAAGCGGCGGCGGAATGGTTCATCGTCATCCAAAATCAACAGAGTTTTATCCGGGCCGATTTCCTTCTGGACATCGCTTGACATATAGGCCCTCTCTTTTCTTCAAAGCCTGTTCTTGGTCTACTTAACAAGCGCAGGCCGATCAAGCAAACCATCCTGCCGGAGTCGCCCTTCTTGCGTAGATTTTCCCTGTCTTTGACCGCCGCGACCGTGTTTGTCCTGCTCTGGAGCACCGGATTCATCGGTGCCAAGTTCGGTCTTCCCTATGCCGAACCCCTAACATTTCTGGCTATCCGATTCGCTATCGTGGGTGCTTTGCTATCAGTTTGGGCGTTCGCGAAGGGGGAGTTTCAGGAGGGTGGCCTAAATATTGGTCGCGCCGCCATCATCGGCATTCTAATTCATGGGGCCTATTTGGGCGGTGTTTTTACAGCAATCAGTCTGGGCGTCGGTGCGGCTCTATCGGCGCTGATCGTTGGCTTGCAACCAATCATAACAATGATCATTGCCCGCCCTTTGTTGGGTGAACGTCTCACTACCACTCAGTTTTGGGGGTTGGGCATCGGTTTCGCAGGTGTCGCATTAGTGGTTTGGCGAAAATTAGAGATTGGCGAGCTTAACCTGATCGGTTTGTCTCTGTGCGTTGGTGGCCTGCTCGCCATTTCCTACGCTTCAGTCCTGCAAAAACAATGGGGCGCGCGCAGGCGGTTGGCAGCCAACAGCGCCATTCAGTTTTGGGCGGCATCTGCGGTAATGGCTGTTTTGGCCTTCCAGTTTGAAACAATGAAGGTCAACTGGACCTTGGAATTCACGCTAACGATGCTCTGGCTGATTTGTGCCCTGTCATTGGGCGCAATCGGCTTGCTCTACTACCTCATTCGCAAGGGCGATGCTTCATCCACCGCCAGCCTGTTTTTCCTCGTGCCGGGCGTGACCGCATTTATGGCATGGGCGCTATTTGGCGAAGAATTCGGCCTGACAGAGCTTTTGGGCCTCGGCCTCGCCAGCTTTGGGGTTGCTCTTACAACTCAGGTATTCGCCTCAAAAGCCCGGACATAGCAGGCGGCTTTTTCAGCCATCTGATCGGGGGTCATACCCCGCCGAAAAAAGTCCAAAAACTCATTCCCGGGGCCCATTAGATATATATTGGCGCTGTGGTCCATCAGGTAATATTCAGGATCATCGCTTTCAGCCTTGGCGAAATATACGCGAAATTCTTTCGCAGCTGCGTTAATCTGCTCATCACTGCCGGTAAGACCCAGCATGTCTGGATGCAACGCATCAGTGAATTCTGCCATCACTTCCGGCGTATCTCTTGCAGGGTCGATCGTGACAAAGATTGTATTGGCTGGCGATCCTTGCTCAGCCAGCAACGTCGCCGCCTGCGCCATATTCGCAGCATCAACAGGGCAAACGTCAGGGCAAAATGTATAACCGAAATAGACGAAAGTTGGCCGGGTGATTACATCTGCCTCGGTCACGGTCGCTCCGGTTTCTGATACCAACTCAAACGGCCCACCAAGCGTCGCGCCGGTGGTGGCTACGCTATCACTGCAATCGGCATAGATACCTTCGTCGCCGCCGGATAGAGCAAACCAGGCACCTGCGCCCAGGCCAATTGCTGTCACTGCTGCTGCGGCCATGGCGTAACGTCCAGTTCCAGTCATCCTGTATCTCCGGCGCCCTTCTGGCATGAGGGCTAATTTGAGGTCTAATTGCTTCAACGCACATAACCCGCCCGGTGCTGGCATTCCAGATGGCCAACAAAATTTTGAAGCCGGGCTTTTGGCCGCGGGCGCGGGATGCTAAGGCAAGGGCATGACAGAGACGACACCGATCCCATCGGATTTAAGGGGCCGCGCGCGCAGTGGCTGGGTCCGCCTAGAAACCCTGACAATGCTACGTTGGCTTGCCGTTTGTGGCCAAACCGCAGCACTTTTGGTTGCCTATTTTTTCCTGTCCGTTGATTTGCCACTGGCCATGTGCGGGCTGGTTATTGTTTCGTCGGTCGTCTTTAACATCGCTTCAATCCAGATCTATCCCCCCTCCACCCGCCTGACCGAGCGGGCCTCTATGGCCTCGATGCTGTTTGATTTGGGGCAGGTATCGTTATTGCTGTTCCTGACAGGCGGGTTGACCAACCCATTTGCTGCATTGCTTTTGGCTCCGGTAACGATCTCAGCAACCGCGCTAAGGCTACGGTCCACCGTCATAGTTGCCAGCAGCGCCCTGGCAGCAATCGCTTTCATGGCAGTCTGGCGACAACCACTGGTATTCACTAACGGGGTCGTGCTGGAACCACCGCCAATTTATGTATTTGGCGTCTGGGCATCATTAACCATCGCAGCGGTTTTCATGGCCGTATACGCCCGTCGCGTGACGGTTGAGACCTACCGGATGAGTAAAGCCCTCGCAGTGGCCGAGGAAGCATTGTCGAGGGAACAGCGCCTGACTGCTATTGGCGGTCTGGCTGCGGCAGCAGCGCATGAGCTTGGCACCCCTCTGGCAACCATCAAACTTGTGTCTGGTGAGTTGGTAGAAGAATTGGCCGATAAGCCAGAGCTATTGGAAGATGCGCAGCTTATCCGTGATCAAGCCGACAGATGTCGCGATATTCTCAGCGATCTTTCACGCGGCGGAAATTCCGATTCTCATGTGAAAAGCGCTCCAATCTCAGCATTGATCGAGGAAGCCGCCGCCCCGCATGTCGGACGAGGCAAACGAATTGTCCTTCGTGTCGGCGGTGCACCGATGGATGAAGATACAGAGGAACCAACGACAGTCTATCGCATGCCAGAAGTGGTGCATGGGCTTCGTAACCTGATCCAAAACGCCGTGGAATTTGCCGACCAAACCATCTGGGTCGACATCTCCCAAACCAAAAGCAGCCTGCGATTGACGGTGGGCGACGATGGCCCAGGTTATCCGGACGATATGTTGGAACGTTTGGGCGACCCCTACGTGAAATCAAGCATACGTGTAGCGCCACCAGAAGATGGCGGTGGAGAGTATAAGGGCATGGGTCTCGGCGTTTTCATTGCCAAAACCTTGTTGGAACGAACCGGCGCAAGAGTATCCTTCGCCAACAGCCCACCCAACCACCGAAAACTAAACGAAGGCGCACCAATAGAGCTTCACCGCCCAACTGGCGCAATCGCTGCGGTGGTTTGGCCACTGGAGGAAATTGCTCCGCCAGACAAGAATCGCGGCGCACTGGGCCAAAACCCAGCGTTCGGCTTGGACAATGTTTAGGCTGAACTACCCCAGTTAGGCGATCGTTTTGTACAGATCACGGTCTGTTTTGGCGGGCGGTGGAACATGGGGGCGCTGCGAACTAAATTATTAATAGAATGTGTTTACAGCTAACAACCATAGCGGTAGTATTCTGCTATTGTGTATTAGCGTGGCGTATACTGAATGGACTCCACCGATCAGATGCTTTTGGCCCTGTTGGTTGCGCTGATATTATCGATCAGCGCGATCTTTTTGCTTGGCGACGGCATACTAAGGCCGATTAATGCAAGGTTCTTTAGCGGGCACCCTCAATCCAGACAACCAACAGGTCTTGCTGCACGTGTCGAACGGTTAGCGCTGATTTCGCTGAGCTCTGATGGCACAATCAAAGCCGACCGAAATGCTCGAAAACTGCTTGGTGGCGATGTTTCAGACATTCGCGAATTCGTGGATAAATTTGAATCTGAACGGTCGGTACTTCTGTCAGAGCTTCGATTGCTTGCATCCGAAGGCGTTCGATTTGAACAGACTCACAGAACAAAATCGGGAAGGGTTTTGTCTCTCTTGGGTGCGCCGGGTTCCCCCGGCGCAGTGGTACACCTGATAGACGATACAAAACTGCGTAGACAATTGTCCAATGCACGCGAGGAAACCGACAGGTTTCGTGACGAAGTGAATACCCAGTCCGCTGTTCTAAGCGCACTCGATGTTTACGCGATGAAATTGGATCAGGATGGAAAGCCAACATGGCGTTCGGCGGGCCTGGCGTCGGCACCGCCAGCACTTGAGAACATTCTGAAAGATGCACCGCAAACCGGCGACGGTCGCCAAACTGTCATTGATGATGACGGCGCAGAAGCTGATTTTCGCGTCCATTGGCAAGAAATGAGCAATCAAAAAGGGCTCGTAGCTGCCATCGGCCTCGCCGACCTCAAAAATGCTGAAAATAGCCGCCAACAACTCGCGAACACTATGTCCGTGACATTGGCGCATTTGAACATGGCGCTCCTGATTTTCGACGATGCGCGCCGCCTGGTCCTTTTTAACCCAGCGGCGACTGCGATGTTTGATGAACAAGTAGACTGGCTGACCCGACAACCGCATCTGCGCGAGGTGCTGGACCGGATGCGAGACCTTCGAATGATGCCGGAAAAAGCGGATTACGTAGCTTGGAGAGATGAGTTTTTAGAACATCTTTCCACTGATCTGACGAAGGAAATTGACGAGATATGGCACCAGCCAAACGGTGGCACCATCAGTTTTGCCGCGCGCAGCCACCCAACGGGTGGTCTAGCAGTATTTGTCGAAGATATTTCAGAATCTGTCGACACGATTAGGGAACGGGCGGCGGAGCGTGCAGTCCAGCTCGTAACTACCGATTTGCTGGAGGAAGCAATCGCCGTACTGGCGCCTGACGGTCTTACGTCTTTCGCCAACCGTGCTTTCCTGCGCCTGTGGGGCATTCCCAGCATCAACAGCAAGTTTCACGTTTCAGAATTGGTTCAAATGTGCCGTGCCAAATGTAAGGAAACACCTTTCTGGGACAGCCTGCAAACCAGTGTCTTAAGGCATAATTTGCGTAGACCGACAGAGATGAAAATTCATCGCAATGATGGACGAATACTCTTCAGTCGAATGACACCTTCTCCCGATGGCGCGATCATCGTTGTGTTTTCAGACATAACCGCCAGTGAAAACATCGCCGATGCTCTAAGGGAGCGGACAGAAGTCCTAGAACAAGCCAACGAAATTCGCAGTGCCTTGGTGGGGCAAATTTCGCATCAACTGCGTACACCGCTCAATTCCATAAACGGCTTCGGTCAATTGTTGTTAAACGATGCAACGGGACCATTGAACCAACTCCAACGAGATTATGCCGAAGGGGTGGCCCAAGCATCCAAAGAGCTTGCTGAGGCTGTTAATGGCATGAGCGACCTTGTCACCGTTGATGGCGATTCTGCCTCCCTCGTCGGTGAAATGCTCAACCCGGCAGAACTGTGCAGCGGCGTCATTCGTCTCGTTTCGGGGTGGACAGAGTATCGCGATGTCCGAATTGACACCGATTTCACGGCTGCCGCTCAATCGTTCTGCGCTCACCGGGTCCGGCTCCGGCAGATCGTTTTTAATTTGCTATCCGACGCCATAAGCAGCTCGCGACTAAAGGGGCAGGTCGTTCTTTCCCTAACCGGCGGCGAGCAAAGCAATGATCTTCGGCTGGTTTGCACACAGCATGATGTGGCCAAAGCATCAGAAAACAGCTTGGCTCTCTCCCTCATTCGGCGCTTTGTTCATCTGCACAACGGCGAAGTCAGCGTCCAAATGCCAGAGGACGGGCCCAGAGAGGTCACTGTTATTTTGCCTCAGGCACTCTGCGAGCATGAAACCGCGTCCCGCGGGGTCGCAGCGGCGAATGGAACAGGGTAAAGAAAGGGAACTTAACGTCAGAGACCCCGATGAAGCCCGAGCAGACAACAAACAACGCCCTTTTTCTTGCAAACGCCGAAGCAACCGACAACTTGGGTCAGCGCTTGGCTTCGTTGTTACGGGCAGGCGATACTGTATTCCTCATCGGTGACCTAGGTGCCGGCAAAACGGCGCTCGCCCGTGCCGTGATTTCGGCAAAATTAGATGCAGTGGGACTGGCGGAGGACATCCCTTCCCCAACCTTTACCTTAGTCCAAACCTACGAAGCAGACCTCCCCATCTGGCACGCAGACCTGTATCGCCTAACAGGGCCAGAGGAGGCAGAGGAACTGGGGCTTGCTGACGCTATGGAGGATTCAATCGTCCTGATCGAATGGCCTGATCGTCTAGCTGACTTAACACCGGAAAGACGCTTGGAAGTTTCGCTTGATTTTAGTGCGGATGGTGAGGGCCGGATTGCCTCCCTCACACCTTTTGGCGACGGCTGGGCTGGTCGGATTGAGGCACTGACAAATGACTAACGAATCTTTGCTTAAAATAGAACGCACACAGGTGAAAGCTAAGTTTCTAGCTGCAGCCGGTTGGGGTGGTGCGCAGGTGGCGGTGCTCGCCGGAGATGCCTCCAACCGCAGATATGACCGCGTTTCCGGCACCTCTGGCCCCGCTGTGCTGATGGATTCACCGAAAGAACGCGGCGAAGACATCACTATCTTCCTGGCATTCACCCAATTGCTGAGAGACTTAGGTTACAGCGCGCCTGAAATCTATGAGGTTGATGTCAATACCGGCTTCGCTCTGATCGAAGATTTGGGCGATGACCTCTACGCAAAAATCGCCGCGCAGAACCTCGCGCAAGAACATGAGATATATGCAGCAGCAGTTGACCTGCTGGCCGACCTTCACAAAACCACCCCTCCAGCGAAGGCCGGACAAAACCCAATCACCGCGCCAGTAAACCCTTATGACATGTCAGTGCTGACCCGAGAGGCGATGCTTTTGCTCGAATGGTGGTATTTGGGCGCGACAGGCAAACCGGCATCACCTGACCTCTGCATGGAATATAAAGCGCTGATCACAGGGACTTGTGAGCGTGTTGCAGCAGATAGAAGTGCACTGGTGCTTCGGGATTACCACGCAGAAAACCTCCTCTGGCTGCCATCGCGAAGCAGCCATAAACGAGTTGGCCTTCTCGATTATCAAGACGCTTTGGCAGGCTCACCAGCCTACGATCTGGCATCGTTGTTAGAGGATGCGCGGAGAGACACGTCGATAGAATTGCAAGCTGCCATGATCGACCGATACATAAGGGTTGCGGGCGTTTCACGCGATCAATTCACGACCGACTACACAATGTTAGCCGCCCAGCGAAATCTAAAAATCGTTGGCATCTTTGCACGTCTTTGCATCCGCGATGGCAAAGCGCATTATCTCGACCTGATACCCCGGGTTTGGGCGCATCTGATGCACGACCTCTCCCATCCAAGGCTATCCGAGCTATCAGCTTTCATTTCAAAATGGGTACCCGCACCCACACCAGACCTATTAACCCGCGTGGGCGCACAGGCTACGAAATGAACGTTGAAAAACCAGTAATAGATACAGCCATGGTCCTTGCCGCCGGTTTCGGCACGCGGATGGGTGAACTGACAAAAGATCGACCAAAACCGTTGATCAAAGTGGCTGGGCGGGCATTGATCGACCATAGTTTAGATCACTGCGATGCGGCAGGCATTCAGCGCGCCGTGGTAAATCTCCATTACCGGGGCGAGCAGTTAATGGATCACCTTTCCAATCGCCACAGCTTAAAAATAGAATTTTCAGAAGAAACTGAAATACTTGAAACAGGTGGTGGCGTCGTTAAAGCACTACCTCAGCTCAACAGGCAAACATTCTATACAATAAACTCCGATGCGATCTGGACAGGTGGATCTCCCCTCCAAACGCTCCAATCCACTTGGGAGCCGGAAAAAATGTCCGCGTTGCTGCTGCTGGTGCCCACAAAACGGGCGCTCGGCTACACGCGTGCAGGTGATTTCTTTCTCGATCAAGACAATCGCGTTCGCCGTCGGGGAGAGGCAGACAGCGCGACTTATGTCTTCACTGGCGCGCAGATCATTACGGCCCAATCATTTGATGCCGCCCCGGCAGGGGCCTTTTCTCTCAACGTGATTTGGAATCAGATTTTGGCAGCGGGGCGACTCTATGGGGTTGTTCACGATGGTGACTGGGTCGACGTCGGCTCTCCGGTTGGTTTGGAAGCAGCCGAGCGCGCCCTGAAACGATAATGGGCAACCACCGTGCGGACCACATGCAGGTTCTTAAACAAAAAGCCGCTAATGCGCATTGGCATTGCGGTGGTGTAATGTAATCGTGGTCTGCATATCTGATCCGTTCACAACGGCGATGGGGCTTGAATTTGTTTAATATTTTTGACGGCGAAGATCACAAACCGGGTGCATCTCGGCTCTATGCCCTGCCGCCCGGTGTGAATTTTTCAGAGGCTTTGGCAACGGGCCTGCATCGCCGTGTCGTTGGCGCGCCCGCTGAAACCCTCGCTCGTGTTGAAATCGCAGTAAACACCCGCCGCACCTCCCGCACCGTAATTGAAGCCTTTGAAACGGCCAGCGGCAACGCTGGTTTTCTCCCGCGCTTGTCCTTGCTCGATAGCCTCGGCAACCGGGCAAAATCCGCTGGCCATTTACCACCCATCGACCGAATTGCCCGGCGTTTGATGTTAACCCGACTGGTGGAGGCAATGCTCCGCGCCCGGCCAGAACTTGGCCCTCCCGGCGCGGCGTCCGCCCTATCGGCCGCTCTGGCGCGCTTGCTCGATGAAATGCAGCGCGATGGGGCACCGCTTTCATCGCTTCATGCTGCACTACCGGCAGGCGATGGCAGCGATCTTACGCCTGCAAATGATTTTGCGGCACATTGGGGCGCGACCCTGCAATTTCTGTCAGTCATCGAAACTGCTTGGCCAGCGATGTTGGCAGAAATGGGCGCGGCTGACCCAGAAACGCTGCGTGCCATTCGGACAGAAGCACTGTTGCAGGACTGGGCGACCAACCCGCCCGAACATCCGCTCATTGCCGCAGGCTCAACCGGCTCCACAGTG
The DNA here is from genome assembly GCA_049600095.1 of Pikeienuella sp. Lineage (GTDB taxonomy): Bacteria > Pseudomonadota > Alphaproteobacteria > Rhodobacterales > Rhodobacteraceae > Pikeienuella. Next base: position 50,438 of record JBMYPG010000001.1, read on the forward strand.
ATTACTTCAGATATTCTCGCCGCCATCGCGCGACTGCCACAAGGTGCCGTCGTGCTGCCCGGTTTTGATTTCGCGCTTGATGCCGATGGGTGGGGCGCTGTTGGCCCAGAACATCCGCAATTCGGCTTTGCCCGGCTCATGTCAAAACTTGGTGTCACACCCGATCAGGTGGTGCGCTGGGATACAACCGCACCAGCCAGCCCACGCGCACGACTATTGGCAGAGGCTTTGCGCCCAGCACCAGTCACCCATAGCTGGCGCGCCGCAATTCCAGAACTAAGAGCCAATGCAGACGTCGCATTATCCGGCGTTACCCTGGTAGAAGCAGCCAACCTGCGCGAAGAAGCCGACGTGATCGCCATCGCAATGCGCAGGGCCTTGAACGAAGGTGAAAATGTCCGCGCCGCCCTCATCACACCAGATCGAAACCTCGCACGCCGCGTTACAGCCGCCTTGGGGCGTTGGGGCTTGTTCCCCGATGACAGTGGTGGCCGCCCGCTTGGGTTAACGCCGCCGGGCGTATTTTTGCGGCAAACCGCGGCGATGCTTTGCTCTGATACCACGCAGTTCGACGCTGTGGCCTTGTTGGCGCTGTTAAAACACCCGTTCACCGGCGCTGGTTCTGACCGCGCGGAACTTCGTGGACAAATCGCCAGATTAGAAATGCAGGGCCTTCGCGACCGAGACAACGCCCTGCGGCTCAACAGTATCGATGCCATTCTGAATGCCACCGCACGGGATAAAGAACCACTCGTTGGTCCCTTGTTGGCAGAGGTTTTACGCGGTCTGACATCCTGGCAACGGGGTCCAGCGCCATTGGCCGACCTCATCGCTGCACACCGGCAAATCGCTGAGGCAATCGGTGGCGCAGAGCTGTGGGACAAAATGGCGGGCCGAGCTGCCCTCTCCGCAATGGAACGTTTCGCCGATGCGGCCCCTAATTACGGCGACGCCACGCCCGCCGCTTATCTATCCCTACTATCGGCTGCGATGTCAGAGGCTGGCGATGTGCGGGAAGAAGCCTTCCGCCCGGACCCACGATTGGCCATCTGGGGGCCGTTAGAAGCCCGCGCGCAATCTGCAGACCTGATCATTCTGGGTGGATTGAACGAGGGCATCTGGCCCGCATCCCCCGGCGCGGATCCGTGGTTAAACCGTCCAATGCGGGCCGAAATCGGCCTAGCCCCACCAGAAAGACGGGTGGGTCTGGCCGCGCACGACTTCCTCCAAGGCGCATCTGCCCCGCAAGTCATTTTAACAAGGTCAATGAAGATCGACGGCGCACCGGCAACGGCGTCGCGTTGGGTACAGCGCCTAACCACGCTAATCGCCGGTATCGATGCTAATGGCTTGGCTGAAATGAGGGCACGAGGGGCGGATCTGATCGCCATCTCCCAAACGCTCCACGAACCGCAAGAACCTTTGTCGCCAGCCCCCCGTCCAGCACCATGCCCGCCGACAGAAGCGCGACCAAAACGGCTATCCGTGACCGAGATTGAAACTCTGATCCGCGACCCGTATTCCATTTACGCCCGACACGTTCTGGGCCTGCGCCCCTTAGCAGCGGCAGGCGCACCGCCCGACCAACGAACGCGCGGTACTGTGTTACATGATGCCGTAGAACGCTTTATCACAGCGACCCTTCAGGGCTGGCCAGATGCCCAACATGCCGCCGATATGTTCGACTTCGCAGCGGATGAGGCAATTAGCGCAGCAGGGGTGGGCGAGTTCCGGGCCGCAGCATGGCGGGCAAGATTAGCCGATCTAAAGCATAAATTCCTGGCCGCCGAGGCTGACCGCCGCGCCGAAGGCACCCCCAAAGCTGTTGAAGCCAAGGGAGAGTTGGAAGTCGCAGGCATCAAAATTGTTGGAAAAGCAGACCGTATAGACAAGCTGCGTGACGGCCAACTCGCCATCTACGACTATAAGGCAGGCGAGCCACCGTCTAAAAAACAAGTCGCCTTTTTTGCTAAGCAGCTAAACCTATTGGCCGTGATTGCCGGGATCAATGGCCTTGAAAAGGTCGCTGCAAAACCGGTCGGTAAACTCGCCTATCTAACCTTGAAAGGCGGAGAGAAAGCCGGAACGGAACAACTGGTTGAATTAGAGGCGAATGCACTGGCCAATCTCTCAGACCTCCTCACCCAATGGGCTGATCCAAACGAGCCATTCCTTGCACGCGCTGCCCCCGAAACCACGAGCTTTGAAAGCGATTATGCCCATCTGTCCCGCTTCGGCGAATGGTCAGACCGATCACCGGAGGCTGAGGAATAGCATGCAGATCATTTCTCCAAGGTGTCACTTATGACTGACGCAATCATCGCAGAGGTTGTTGAGGCGCAAGGCCGCGCCGCTGACCCGCAAGGTTCCGCTTGGGTTGCGGCCAACGCCGGGTCCGGCAAGACCCGCGTGCTAACCGAACGTGTGGCGCGGTTACTCCTAACCGGTGCCCCGCCCGAAAAGATCCTTTGCCTCACCTATACCAAAGCCGCCGCGGCAGAGATGCAAAACCGCCTGTTTGGCATGTTGGGCGGTTGGGCAATGTCCGAGGATGCAGCGCTTTCGGCTGACCTGACCCGGCTAACCAGCGCTGGCGACCATGACCTCGACCGCGCACGACGGCTATTCGCCGAAGCATTGGAAACACCCGGCGGCCTGAAAATCCAAACCATCCACGCGTTTTGCGACAGCCTTCTACGCCGTTTTCCGCTAGAGGCTGGCGCACCCCCGGAATTTCGTACGATGGACGAGCGGGAAAAATCCACTCTGATTGATGACTTGCTGGAGGATATTGCGGCCAACGGCGCGCTGAGCGCAATTGCAGGGTGGCTCAGCGAAGATGACCTGCGATCACTGGCCGGCGATATTGTCAACAACCGCGCAAAATTCATCCCGCCCCCAAGCAGCGCAGAAATTGCCAACGCCTATGGCGTAGAAAACCCACCGAATGTGGATGTAGAGGTCGCCCGGGTCATGGCGTCCCTCGACCATACAGCCGTAAGTGCGATGATTGCCGCTTGGTCGGTCAGTACCAAAACAGACGTGCAGCGCTGCGATGCCATGGCAATTGCCCGAGATACAGGCGAGGCCGCCCTAGCCGAAGCCTTGGTCTCCGTCATGCTGACCAAAGCTGGGTCGCCGTTGAAAAAGCCTGCAAATGCGGCGGCACAAAAGGCAGAGCCCAATTGGGAAAATCACTGCATGCATCTGGCTGACATTGCGATAGCGGTGCAGGAGGCACGAGCAGCAAGCATGGCGGCGGTTAGAACGACCGCTATGACAACGTTTGCGACTGATCTGATCGGGCGGTACGAAGCGGCTAAGGCTGACCGGTCTCTGCTCGATTTCGACGACCTCGTTGGCCGCGCCCGCGCCCTGCTGACTCAATCCGACATGGCCGCATGGGCGCTCTATAAACTCGACGGCGGCGTTGACCATATTCTGGTGGACGAGGCGCAAGATACCAGCCCCGCCCAATGGGACGTTATCCGCGCCATCGCCGCCGAGTTTCACGCAGGCGACGGCGCCCGAAATGTCGGGCGCACGTTGTTTGTGGTTGGCGATGAAAAACAGTCGATCTACAGCTTTCAGGGCGCAGAACCCGGTGCCTTTGATGCCATGCGTCGCCATTTTGGCGAGGCATTATTGGGGCAGGGCGGGGGCCTGCGCGAAGAAGCCTTGCTAGGCTCATTCCGATCCGCCCCGGCCATCCTGCACGCCGTAGATGCAGTGTTTGATCGACCAGAGGCAGCACTAACCGCCCATGGCATCCCACCTGATCATCTTGCCGTTCATGATACTCGCGCTGGCCGCGTCGAACTATGGCCGCTGGTCGAACCAGCCGAAACGCCGGATCAACCTGATGGCTGGTCACCCGTAGACCTACCCGGTTCCGGCGCGCCGAAACCAAGGCTTTGTTCGGCAGTAGCTGGCGAAATCGCCCGCATGATCCGCGAAGGCGACCACCTGCCCGGCGGGGGCAGGGCCGTCACAGCGGGTGACATTATCATCCTGCTGCAAGCCCGCTCAGACATGCTCACCCCCCTCATTCGGGGCCTTAAAAAACACGGCGTACCTGTGGCGGGTGCTGACCGGCTGACGCTTACTCAAGAACTGGCAGTAAAGGATTTGCTGGCGCTGATGCGCTTTGCCATCTCACCATCCGATGACCTGACACTCGCCGCACTCCTACGTTCTCCCCTCTTCGATGTCAGCGAAGAGGACCTCTTCACATTGGCTCACGGTCGAACAGGCTCGCTATGGGCATCCCTAAAAACCGCCGAAGATCGCCACCCCCGCGAGATTGAAATTTTGAACCGCGCCTTGGGCGAAGCTGACTTTCTGCGCCCTTACGAGTTTTTGGAACGTGCATTAACCAACGAAGGCGGCAGGCTCCGCCTCATCGCCCGTCTGGGGAAAGAGGCGGAAGACCCGATTGACGAGCTATTAGCCCAGGCACTGATCTGCGAAGAAGTAGCCACCCCCGGCATCGAGGGTTTCCTCTCGTGGGTGGAGGCTGATGCCCAGGCGATTAAACGAGAGCAAGAGGGGGCATCAGGCCAAGTCCGGGTGATGACCGCCCATGGTGCCAAAGGGTTAGAGGCACCGGTCGTAATCCTGCCAGACACAACGCGCGACCCGAACAAATCAGGTGGCAGAAGACGTTTGCTGGAGGCAGAAATCGCATCCCGCCCAGCCCTCATCTGGCGCAGCCCATCAGGCAGCGTGCCAGGCTTTGAAGAAAGCGCAAAGGCGCTGGCGCGATCAGCAGCAGAGGCAGAAAAGCGCCGTCTGCTATACGTCGCTATGACCCGCGCCGAAGACTGGCTGATTATCGCAGGCGCCGGTGATCCGGGACGTCAGTCGGGCACTTGGTATGAACTGGCCAAAACCGGGCTCGATTGGCTAGGCGGTGCTAAATCGCCCGCTCCCCTGTCAATCGGCGGCGAAAAGCTTGTTTTTGAAACGGGCGAAGAGCCAAAGCTAAGCCAGGAAAAAGGGGCGGAACGCCCGACCTCATCCCGCCCAGATTGGCTATTTAAATCACCTCCCCCCGTGCCGCGCCGCTCAGGGCGCAAGGTGGCAAGTGAAATGGCGGAGTATTCAGAGGAAGAGTTTGAGCTTGCCAACAATCATTGGACCGGAAAATCCACTGACCCCAACACGCCAGAAACGGCCCGTCGGCGCGGCGATGCTATCCACACAGCCTTGGAATTGGGTATCAGCGACATAGCCCACATTACAGCCGCTATAGACGCTGAAGCACCAGATCTGGACGCGGCTATTCGCGCCGCAGCAGTGCAAGAGTCTCTTGCGGCTCTGAGTTTGCCAGATGCTGCACCGTTTTTCAGTTCCGAGGCGATGGCAGAGGTTGGTGTGACGGTTATCGACCCGGATAACGGTGATCGTATCGTTGGCCGTGTCGACCGTATGGTCGTGATGCCGGACCGGGTAATGTTCGTCGATTTCAAATCGGATGCATCCCCACCACCCGCTGATAACCTGTCCGCCACCCCAGCCGCATATCAGGCCCAGATGGCCGCATATCACATGGCCTTAACCGCAATATACCCTGACCGAACAGTAGAGGGATACATCCTTTGGACATCAGTGCCGCGGCTAGACAGAATTGCCATTACAGATTGCGATCACGGCTGATTATCACACCTTGACCGGGGCACAGGCGGTGCCTAGGTATTGAGCCAACAACCCGGTCTAACGCCAGACCTATGACCCGACCCAAGAAAGGTAAACCGAGATGCCGACAAGTGCAGTTACCGACGCGAGTTTTGAAGCAGATGTTCTTAACTCTGAAAAACCCGTTGTAATCGATTTTTGGGCCGAATGGTGTGGCCCCTGCAAACAGATCGGTCCATCATTGGAAGAGCTTTCAGATTCGATGGGTGAGGAAGTTACCATCGTTAAAATGAACATCGACGATAACCCGAATACACCGTCAAAATACGGCGTGCGCGGCATTCCAACGATGATCCTGTTCAAAGGCGGCGAAGCCTCTGCCACCAAAGTTGGTGCAGCGCCAAAATCTTCGATTGAAAGCTGGATCAAAGATTCTATCTGATTGTTTTTGACATTCAAATAGAAAAGGCCCGGCAATGCGCTGGGCCTTTTTTGTTTCACCCAACAAGACTCAGGTGGCGTCAGGGTTCAGCGCACCCGGTAAAACCTGACCCAGCCACGTGCCGGGGATGTAATGCCCACCGGCATGGGTGCACAGTGTGACAGGCGGGCCACCACAACCAGTCCACTCACGGCAGCGGAAATTCAATTGCTTCCAATCCTTGTCAGGCTCCGGCCGGCACTGGTTTTCATTCCGCCACAACGCAACCGCCGCCGTTTCATCACCATCAGGGCCATAAGGATAATCCATCACATTGTCATTTAGCCCGTGCAAGTGGATCAACCGCACAGGCTCGGCGCATGTCTCATCTTCAGAAAACCATAGTGAACCAGAGATGGGTAGATAGGCATTTACAATCGCACCCTTGTCACAAGCCATTCGCCACGCCATTGCCCCACCATAAGAATAGCCAGAAACAACGATGCGGGCCTGATCAATCGGCCATTTGGTGGCAGCATCCTTCAGCACCGCCACAGCAAAATCACTATCCGTGCTTTCACTTCGCCAAAATGACCAGGTGCGCCCTTCCCCCTGCGGTGCAATCAACAATGCCCCGGCTTCCGCAGCGGCCTTTGCAATCCGGCTGTTCTTTAGCACGCCATGGCTTTTCCGACCCCACCCATGGAAATGCAGCAATACCGGCAAGGGGCTAACCCCATCCCACCCCGGCGGAGGGGTCGCGTGATACCAGCGTTTGCCAATCCGGCAGTGGCTGTCCTCTCCCCCACAAGCGATGGCAGGTAAAGCGGTGAATGTGCTGACGGCTAACGCAGCGATGATTAACAAACGGTAAAGCATGACCGTTAGTTAACCCTTTGCTAACCAATCGTCCAAATGAATGAACCTTCAATTTTAGGTGAGTTTGAGCGGATTGAACGCCTTAGCAATGCGCCAGAATGTTCAACAGGTTGCCATCGGGATCACGGACAAAGAACCGACGAACGCCCCATTCTTCGTCGCGAATGGCCCGCGCAATAGTTGCCCCAAAATCCAACGCGGCCTGATGCGCCGCGTCCACATCGTCCACCTCAATAGACATGACCGGCGGCTCTTCTCCCATATCTTTCAACATCGTTACCTGAGGTTTCGCAACCGCATCAACCGCCATAGTCGCGACCCAGCCCATATCCATAACGGGCGAAAGCCCTAGCACATCCCGGTAAAATGCCTTCATCTGTTCAGGGTTGCGATAACTGATGTCAGGCACGATCCGTTTGACAGTAACCATCGCTTATGGCCGCTCCACCAGATGCACATTGGTTTCAAAATCATTCCCGCCATGCCGGTCAACACCACGCATCAGGATCATCGGGCGCTCAGCAAAGTTAATACCGATATTGCTATCTTTACTCGGCGGGTACTTATGTCGATCAAACAATGATGTTGTCGGCATATAACGCAGGACAATTCCGGCTCGACGACGATCAGATCGGTTCGCATTTGACCCGTGAATGAGATAGACATCATGCAAAGACATCTCTCCGGCTTTTAGCTCCACATCTATGGCCGAGCTGTCATCATATTCCGCCTGATCCACCGCCTTGGATAATGCAATATCATCGCGATCATCATGATGATGCGCCATCGCGCGTTTGCCCTGGTGACTGCCGGGAATAAACCGCATGCAGCCATTGCCAACATCCACATCATCAATGGCAACCCAAACCGAGGCCGTTGCCAGCGGTGCAATCGGCCAATAGGCCCCATCCTGATGCATTGGCACTTCCATACCATTGCCACCCGGCTTGCAGAACATATGCGCGCCCCACAGCATAAAGTCGGGGCCGAGCACGTCCTCCACCATATCAAGAATATCAGGATCATGCGCGAGGTCGAGGAAAGCGCGGTCGCCGATGGTGCCTTCGGGATTGTCCTCAGCAACATGGGCAGAAACCAAATGTTCTGGCCGCATATTCGCATTGGCCGCAACGATCCGTTCCAGCGCGGCGCGCAGGGTGGTTAGCGCGTCAGCGGATAGACGATAGGGCGCAATCACATAGCCTTGCTCATTGTAATGCTGCTTTTCAGCGTCAGTCAGTCTGGGCATGATGTCCTCCTGAATTTTACTATGGTCAGTGAGGCACCTGCGGATCAAGTCTATTTCGGCTCACCGATTGCGCAAACCTTTAGGCCTTCAGTGGGCTCAAATTTGCTTGGGGCACCCACCCTGTCGCGCCATCCAAGGAACGACACAGTATCCAACCATGGGTTCGCCAAAGTTCCGAAAGTATGTCCCCAGCGGAACAGGAAAGTTCCATCGCCGAGTAATCATAGCGCGCAAGTTTGCGGCCTTCACGCCAAACGACTAGGGAGTCAGGTACCCACCCGCAAGTACCCAAAGTGCTCTCTGCCCACAGCCACAGATGGCCATCCCAAATATCCGTCCGACCATTCAGAACTATGACTTCGCCCTGGGTTACGTGGATAGGGGCCTCATAAGTGGCGTGCCAGTCTTGAACCACTTTGTGTTTCACAGCCTTCAATCACCCCCGCTTCGCCGCCCGACGCACCATCGCATCAATCAACGCACCGGTGCGGTCGTGGCGTTCATCCGTTGTGTCGGTCCACAATGCCTGCGCGCCGACAAAGGCCGCGTATTCTATTTCGGCCAGAATGACGGCAGCATCGGGTGACAGGTTTAAATCATCCCGGTTGCGCGCCGCCAGATGGCCAATGCGGCCCTGATCAACGCTGGCCAACGCTTCTGCCGCGCCCTCGTCCACAGCGGCAAAACCACGGACGGCCCTCTCAAGCTCATGGTCCAGCAGGGCGGTAAGCTGGTTCAACCGCCCCCCCGCCTGATCTTCTCCCTGCGTTAACGCCACAACTTCGGCCATCGCATCGGCGCTGAGCGCGCGCCAGAGGTCCAGAACAGCATCGGCGAAGTCGCGATAGTCGCGAAAATGGTGATAGAATGACCCCTTGGTTTTACCCAAATCCTCACACATTGGCTCAATACGCAGGCCCGCATGGCCCATTGCCGAAAGCCGCCCAAGGCCCTGGATCAGCCAATCATCGCGTGCCATTCTAGCCAAGAAACCTGCTCCAAAACCGCCGAAAACCCATACATACGCCAGCGTATGGTTTATGCAAGCCCAATAGCACGAATCTCGCAGTTGCAGCATTTGCACCAAAAAATGGCCTGCGCCGTCGCGTCGCATGCATATTTTGTTGATAAATAACAAGGATGTAACCCCTAAAAGGGTACCGTCAGATTGATTGACGACGGTCATTCGCGGGCCTATGTTCCGCCCGTCTGATGACAGGCGACCTCAAATGGGTGCGAAAGGAGACCGCGACGCATGGCGCGAACCCCGACAGACCCTTCCTCGAGCGAGTTGAAACAGCTCGGCGATAAAATTGAGGCCCTTCAGGACAAGCGCAGGCCAAAGCCTAAGCCAAAGGGGAATAAATTCTCTGCTGCTGGGTTCGGGTGGCGCATGACGATTGACCTTGCGACCGGCATTTGCGTCGGCGCGGCGATGGGATGGGGGCTGGATAGCCTTGCGGGTACAATGCCTGCATTTCTTATCGTGATGACATTAGTGGGCTTCGCGGCTGGCGTCCGAGTGATGCTAAAATCGGCCGAGGAGTTTCAGAAAGAACAGGCGTCACAGACTGACGCGCCCGAAAGGGAAGAGTGAGGGAATAAAATGGCTGCTGGCCCCGACGGAGAGGTCGTAATTGACCCGATGCATCAGTTTGAGATCACGCCGCTTTTCGGTGCTGATCATCTGACTTGGTGGACCCCAACCAACTCAACACTGTGGATGCTGCTGACGATTGTCGCCGTTACCTTGTTGTTGGTAGTTGGCTCACGTGGCCGCAACATTGTTCCGACACGGATGCAGTCTGTCGCCGAAGTGTTGTACAGCTTTATTCGCGACATGTGTGTTGACGTGATGGGCAAAGAAGGGCTGAAATTCTTCCCTTATATCTTCACCGTCTTCATGTTCATCCTGTTCTCGAACTTGCTGGGCATGATCCCGTTTTCATTCACCACCACCAGCCACGTCGCTGTCACCGGTGTTATGGCGCTGACGGTGTTCTTCACGGTTATTATTCTGGGTCTTGCTAAGCATGGCCTGAAATTCCTGGGCATGTTCTGGGTCGACAGCGCACCAATGGCGCTGCGTCCAGCACTCGCACTGATCGAGATCATCTCGTTCTTCGTGCGTCCGCTCAGCCACTCAATTCGTCTTGCAGGCAACATGATGGCCGGTCACGCCGTGCTTAAAGTGTTTGCAGGACTGGCGGCGATGATCATCGCCGGGGGCCTCGGCCCACTGGTTGTCTTACCTGTAGGTATGATGGTCGGCCTTACTGCACTGGAGCTGTTGGTTGCCGTCGTGCAAGCCTACATCTTCGCCATCCTCACCTGCATTTATCTGAACGACGCGCTGCACCTGCACTAAGCAATCGCACCGCAACAAGTACTATCTAATAGGAGACTCTATCATGGAAGCTGAAGCAGCAACCCTCTTGGGCAAATACATCGGCGCTGGTCTTGCTTGTACCGCTATGGGCGGCGCAGGCGTAGGCGTTGGCCACGTTGTCGGCAACTACCTCGCAGGCGCTCTGCGGAACCCAGCAGCAGCTGCTGGTCAGACCGCAACAATGTTCTTGGGCATCGCATTTGCTGAAGCTCTCGGCATCTTCGGCTTCCTGATCGCCCTCTTGCTGATGTTTGCTGTCTAAGCAATCCGTCAGTCACTGGGAATTGTGCCGCGCGCGAACAGCGCGTGGCTGATCAGGGGTTAGGAGGGCCAAATGGGCCTTTTGGTAAAATCAGCCACATTTTTGGCTTTAACCGCCGGTTCCGCTTTTGCGGCGGGTGGCGGTGGACATGGTGAAGAAAAGGGCGGCATGCCGCAGCTTGATTTCTCCACGTTCGGAAGTCAGATTTTTTGGCTGGTCGTTAGTCTGGTAATTCTGTTCCTGATCCTAAAGCACGTGGCCATGCCACAGATTGCTTCTGGGATTGAGGGCCGCGCCAAAGCGGTTGAAGATGACCTGGATATGGCGGCTGAACTGCGCCGCAAGGCGGAAGACGCCGAGGCAGCTTACGAAGCTGCATTGGTCGAAGCCCGCGCAAGCGCACAAGCTATCGCTCAGGCGACCCGCGATGACATCCAAAAAGATGTCGACGCAGCCATTGCCGAAGCAGATGCTAAAATCGCCGCTCGTGCGGCGGAAGGCGAAACTCGTATCGCTGAAATCCGCGACAGCGCCATGGCTGCTGTTGAGGATGTTGCAGGTGAAACCGCTGAAGCAGTGGTTGAGGCTGTAGCACCCGGCGTTGTCGATAGCGCAGACATTCGCGCAGCGGTTTCCGCTGCCGTAAAAGCGTAAGGGGGCCACGTCATGATGAGTTTCTTCGGAGACAGCAATCTCGTCGTCACCTTGTCGACTGTTCTGTTCATCGCACTTCTGTTTAAACTCGGCGTTCACAAAAAGATCGCCGGTTTGCTGGATGCGCGCGCGGAAAAAATCCGCGAAGAGCTGGACGAAGCACGCCGCCTGCGTGAAGAAGCGCAGACTTTGCTAGCTTCATACGAGCGTAAGCAAAAAGAAGTTGAAGGTCAGGCCGAAAGCATCGTCGCAAGCGCAAAAGCAGAAGCTGAGCGTGCGGCAGTAGCAGCCAAAGACGACCTTGAGCGTTCAATTGCCCGCCGGATGAAAACTGCTGAGGATCAGATTGCCTCAGCCGAAGCATCAGCAATGAAAGAGGTCCGCGACCGCGCCGTTACCGTAGCTATCGCTGCAGCAACCGACGTAATCGCCGCCAAAATGACCGCAAAGACCGGCAACAAGCTGGTTGATGATGCGATTGCTGAAGTTGGCGCAAAACTTCATTAAGTTTTGAGTTTCACAAGAATTGAAAGGGCCTCGCCATAACGGCGGGGCCTTTTCTGTTTGGGCGCTCATATGAATGGCGATAACGTCCAATTTTCCCTTTGACCTGCCCCCTGAGCATAAGGGATGAGGAGGCATTACATGCCAAAGACAGAACTGCTGATACTGGATTGCGATGGCGTCCTGATCGACAGCGAAATCATCGCCTGTCAGGCAGAAGCACGAGCATTAAGCAAAATAGGCTTCGCGATAAATGCCGCCACCGTTGCACAACGATATTCCGGCCAGACCTCTGCGATAATGTATGCAACGATAGAAAAGGAGATAGGCCACCCCCTGCCACCCGGCCTGCCAGAGCGGGTCATGCAAGACATCCTCGCGGCCTATCGTACTGACCTAATGCCAATTGATGGTGCAGCAGAGTTCCTGTCCGCACTGGAAATTCCAAAATGCGTCGCATCCAGCTCGTCGCCATCTAAGCTGGCATTAGGGCTGGTCGAAACTCATCTCTTCGACCTCCTCTATCCTCACATATTCTCAGCGCACCTTGTGCCTCGCGGTAAACCTTTTCCGGATATATTCAACTATGCTGCCGACCAAATGGGTTTTGATAAATCCACCTGTCTGATCGTGGAGGATAGCGCCGCCGGCGTTCAAGCCGCCAAGGCAGCCGGGATCAGGTGCATTGGATTTACCGGTGGCTCCCATTGTCCGCCAGAGCATGATGATGTTTTGTTAGAGGCCGGCGCGGAGGCCGTGGTTTCAGAGCTTAATCAAGTTTATGCGTATCTGAGGTAGCTCACTCTATCCCAAAAGCGTCAGGAACCGACGGCCCAGTTGGCAGAAACGGACGCGAAATCAAGATTCCCCTCCCCAAGATAGAACCCTACGGCCTTCTGAGGCTGCATTGATTTGATGGGGGAGGGGGCATCGTGACTACAAATCATCCATTCGGCGGTCATGGCGACACGCGGTTGAATGTGATCCTGTCCGAACTGAACGAGGCTGCAACAATGCCCTTTGATGCAGCAACGCCCATCCCCGCTGCGGTCAATCACTCGCCAGCCTTCGCTCATTTAGAAGCTGAAAAGATCTTTAAACAGGAGTGGATTTGCGTTGGTCGCGCTGATGAAATCCCCAACCCCGGTGATTTCCTCACCCACACAATTGCAGATGTGCCCACATTGATCGTTCGGCAGCCGGACGACAGCATTCGCGCCTTCGTAAATGCTTGCGCACACCGCTTTGCCTGCCTCGCGCCAGATGCATCGGGCTCAACCAAACGCTTCACCTGCCGCTACCACGCATGGACCTATGGTCTGGATGGCAACCTCCTGCGTGCCCCGTATATGGAGATGAAAAAGGGTTTCGACCCGTCGGCCCACGGCCTGCGCGCGTTACAAGCGGAGGTTTGGGAGGGCTTCATCTATGTCTCACTCGCCGACAAACCCAAACATAAGGTGGCGGAGGCTTTGGCCCCGCTAACCCGAAACATCGTAGGCCGCTATGGCATGGAAAGCTACAAAACCGTGATGCGAGAAACGATGGTTTGGGATGCCAACTGGAAAAACCTGATAGAGAATTTCACCGAAAGCTATCACGTGCCCATGGCACACAAGAAAACCTTCGCCAAACATAAAAAGCCGCTTTCCGATTACGTTTGTGGCCCGGACTATGACCATTTCGGCTATCATCACGCCGTTCAGCAGTCCGACACCGGCGGCGGTGCCGCTCACCCATACAACAACAGGTTAAGCGGCGATTGGCGGCGCACGATGGTCGATTTCTGCGTTTTCCCCTGCCATCTCGTCACTTTGATGCCCGATTACCTCTGGTACATCTCTGTCCAACCCGAGGGCACCGGGCGTTTCCGCGCAACATGGGGTGTTGCCATCCCGCCAGAGGTATTGGCGGATATTCCTGCCGCTGAATTTGACCAATGGCTTTCAGGCATGCGCGACTACATGAACATTGCCAATGAAGAGGATAAAGTACTGGTAGAGGCCCTGTTTCAGGGTACGAAGTCTACGATTTTACCAAAAGGCACCTATCATCCAATCGAACGAAACCTTTGGCAGTTCACCCGGTATCTGAACCGATTGTGTTCTTAGGCTTGCGGAAAACACGTTCAGCGCGGCAAGGTATTAAAAGGCTGAGAAAAGGGTAGACATGAAAAATCATGAATTGGTCCTAAAGGGTGGCCGTGTCATCGACCCCGCCAACAACATTGATCGCATCACGGATATTGCCTTTTCCGGTGGTACGGTTTCGGCGGTTGGTGATGATTTGGATGGTAAAACCAGTCGCGATGTCAGCGGCCAGATTGTTACCCCCGGCCTCATCGACCTGCACACCCACGTCTATTGGGGCGGCACATCCCTCGGCATCGACCCCGATGAATTCATGCGCAACAGCGCAGTGACAACCGCCATCGATACGGGTTCCGCCGGGCCGGGTAACTTCGCCGGATTCCGCAAACATGTGATTGAGCCTGCAAAGGCGCGCATCCTCGCCTTTCTCCACATCTCTCACGCCGGAATATTTGGTTTCTCCAACCGTATTATGGTGGGTGAAAGCGAAAACCTAAGCCTGATGGACCCGGTAACAGCAGTTGAGGTTGCAAAAGCCAATCCAGACGTGATCGTCGGCATCAAGGTTCGGTTGGGGCTTCATGCATCCAGCATTCACGGCGCGGCTCCATTGGGCATCGCTCTACAGGTGGCCGAGGAATCTGGCCTGCCCTTAATGGTTCACATCGACGAACCACCACCCACCTATGCAGAGGTTGTAAGCCGCCTCCGCCCCGGCGACATCCTCACCCATTGTTTCCGGGCCTTCCCAAATGCCCCGGTGGATGGCAAAGGCCGCATCCGGGCAGAGGTGTGGGAGGCGCGTCGCCGGGGCGTCATCTTTGATATTGGGCATGGCATGGCCTCATTCTCCTACAAAACCGCCCGCGCAGCTTTGGCAGATGGCTTTGCCCCTGATTGCATTTCTTCTGACGTCCACCAGCTTTGCATCGGCGGTCCGGCCTATGATCAGGTCACGACACTCAGCAAGTTTCTGGCATTGGACATGACATTGCCCGACGTCATCGCCGCCAGCACCATCGCCCCGGCACGCGCATTGCGCCGCCCAGAACTAGGCTCTCTCACCCCCGGTGGTCCAGGCGATGCTTCCATCCTGTCGCTCGAAGATGGGTCATTCGACCTAGAGGACGTATTGGGAGAAATCGTCACCGCCCCCCAAATGATCCGCGCAAAAGCCGTGGTGCGTGCGGGGGAATGGATTGAGTGTAAAGGGCATTCATAATCATAATGTTGGTGGCTCCCTAGAATAACTCAGAATTGAGTTATTCTAGGGAGCATGAGAAAGAGGCGTCTAAACGTTTTTAAACAAGACTGTTTGATTGTGCGTTTATATCTGATTCAACGGCACGAACGATTTCAGGTCCGTGATACCTCTGCAAACTTAGAAAAAAGCATATGCAGGTTGGCGCACAAATGCTGCGGCCTCGGCCGTCAGATACTGACCACTTTCGGGGCCACTCAATTTGTGTAGCAATACCCCTCGGGTAAATCGAAACGCTTCACCGCTTTCTTCAAGTAAAAAAGGGGTCGCAGAGCGATTTCGAAGCTTTGAGAAGTAATTTTCCTAGGTTTCGCTGTGCTTCTCAGAAGCTGATGCCAGACACAGAGACGCTGATGGCGTATAGTGACGTCTAGGTAGGGCTCAACCGATTAGCTCGTCCTTTCGGTCATCGGTTTCGCCAAACCGTTTCAGAATCGCTGGTTTTGTGTCCGCATAAACGCGGGCGAGGTTCTCGCCGATGCGCTCGCCGATGCGCTCGTTCGCACGTTCGAAGAGGCAGTTTCCATCAAGATTTGAGGCCACTATGAAAGGCCCCATTTTGTTGCAGCGGATAACCCAAATGGCCTGCGCCAGGCCAAGTTCCTCGTTCCAGTGAACCGCCTCGACACTTTCGACGCCGCGGCCCAAAAGGGCTCCTGTTCCGTAGCCAACTGTTGATAGGTATATCGCGCCGTTGGGCACGAAGTAATCCCGGTAATCCTTTGACGACATCCCGCCTTTGCCAATGATCAGCTTTGCGCCGGTCTTGGCCATCCATTCGGGCAACCATTTGGCGAAACGAAACGAGGCTGTTGCCGTCACCGCACCCATATCAAACGAGCCATCAGCATTGATGCGGGCTGCCGGTGAACAATGGAAATTGGCGGCGCTTTCTGACGGTAGCTCCATTGGGATATTCGCCTTCTGTTCCAGTGCGCGCATGTAGACACCCTCGCGTGCAGTGTACATCAGCCCGTTGAGGTAGACGATATCTCCCAGGCGCAGCGCCGCGATATCCTCTGGGTTTGGCGTGGTGCTCAGAATGATTTCGCGCGGTTTCATGCCACGACCCCCTCAGTCTGAGTTTCCCAATCAACGGTTTCGCGGCGTTGGTAGTCTGTGAACCATTCCGGATTCGTGCGGTATTCCACGCGCCCGTCAGGGTACACGCGCGCTACCGCGCGGCGGGAGGATAGACAAAACGCATGGACCGACATCTGCATGCCGCCGGTGTGGCAATACCCGACCTCGATATTGCAATCGATCACCATGTTCTTGCCCACGAACCCCATCGCACCCATGCCGATGGAATTGCCCAGCTCTTTCAATTCATCTTCCAACTCGGCGATCTTCGGGTCTGAATTCCTGTCGCTCACAGTGCGCAGACAGGCCGCGCGCTTGCCCAGCACCATGCAGGTATCCTTGCAGCCACCGAGCCCGATTCCAATGATAGCTGGCTGGCATGCAAGTCCGCGTTTACCAAAGGCCACAAGACTATCGAGATAAAACCGCTTGATCCCCTGAATGCCGTCCGAGGGAAACAGCATCCGGTAATCGGTGCCGAAAAGCCCGCCCTTGTGCACTGTGATCAGGTCAATCCACTCACCGCCTGGCTCATAGCCATATTCGATCTCGGGCGCGCCGATGCCAACGTTATTGTTATGATCCGTGCGCCAGAGCGGGTGCACGCGGTTCGGGCGCAATGGTACACCATTGGTAAGGATCGATGTGGCCCGACGCAATGCAGTCTCAAGCGCGATAGGGCCACCTTCGATCTGTGTTGCATTGCCCATCTTCACATACCAGCGCGGGGTGCCGGTGTCGCCGCACATGGCACGACGATCCTCTTTGGCGACGGCGTAGTTTTCCAACATCGCCTCCAGCACGAAAGAGGAGAGGTCTCCGTCCTCAGTCTCGGCAGCCTTCTTCAGCCCGTTGAGATAATCCTCGGGGATTTCAATGGCGGCCTTGTCCATCAGCGTTTCGGCGGTTTTCTGGATCAGGTCTATCGATATCATCGGTTTGTTCCAACGAGTGTTTCAGGTTCACCTTCCGGCAGGATCGTCTCGCCGGGGCGAACGATGGAAAAATCAACAGCCTCTCGGCTCACTTCGACATCATCGCCTAACTTACGGGCCACTGTAAAATATGAGCTATCCAGATCACCGGGATTCGGGAAATCCTCCCGGAAATGGGCACCACGAGAGTTTTCGCGATCCAGTCCCGCTTTGGTGATCACTTCGGACACTTCCGTCAGTGACGCCATGTTCAACCAATCATGCCAAGTCAGGTTAAAGGCGAGGTTTGAGGCGTCGACACCGGTTTCCAGAAGCTGGTCCTTGATCTCGGCCACGCGCGTCAAGCCGCGAACCATCCCGGCCTCAGTGCGCATGACCCCCACATCTTCCCACATCGCCTCCTGCAACTTGTGGCGAAGCGCATGTACATTGCCCGGTGTCCTTGCAAAGGGGCGCTGCGCACGTTCCCTCTCGGCAGAGAGTACTGCCTCATCGGGATCGCGCAACGCGCCCATCCGGCGGATATCGGCCCCCATTACATCACCAGCGACGCCGCCATAAACGGTGGAGTTCGCCACTCCTTTGCCGCCAAGCCGGTTTGAACCATGTGCGCCGCCTGCGTCCTCGCCGGCGACATAAAGCCCTTCCAACGCCGTGTGCGTATCGGGGTCAACGATCACGCCGCCCATAAAGTAATGCGCTGTCGGCACGACTTCGACTTTGCCTCCGGCCAGATCAAAGCCGCTGTCTTCGCAACGTTTCACCATGCCTGTGAATTTTTTATGGACGTTTTCGGGGCCAAGATGCGCCATTGAAATGAACATGCCGACTTGTCCGGGGGTCGTTGTTCTTGCGCATCTCGGCGTAGATGCCACGGCTGACCACATCGCGCGTGGCCCGTTCGCCGAGTCCGTCATAGTCGAACATAAAACGCTGGCCCTGGTGATTCAGAAGCTGGCCACCAGCACCGCGCAACCCTTCCTCCAACACCGTACCGGTCATGCGGGTATGATCACCCGTTAACAAACCAGTGGGATGGAACTGCACCATTTCCATGTCACGCAGTGGCAAGCCAACGCGCAATGCCATGGCCAGACCGTCCATCGTCTTGTCGCCAGATGGTGTGTGATACTTGTACATCGTCGGTCCGCCGCCCGTGCCCATCATCACGGTTTTGGCGCGCACAAAGCGGAACTTTCCGGTGCGCATGTCGATGAACAGCACGCCAGCGACGGCCGATCCGTCCTTGGTCGGGATCAGCCCGATGGCGCGATGTTCCTGCAATCTTTCGACAGGGCGGGCCAACACCTGTTCCATCAACCGGCTGATAATTTCGATGCCAGTCAGGTCACCTTTATGAACCGTACGGTCTGCGGTCTGTCCAGCGAAAGCCTTTTGATGGACAGAGCCATCTGGGTTCCGGTCGAAGAAACAGCCGATCTCATTCTCCAGCTTGTGGATACGGGTCACGGCCTCTTTGCAGAGTTTCCAGGCCATGTCCTGATTGGGCAGCCACTTGCCGCCCTGAATCGTATCCATGAAATGCCGCTCAACCGTATCACCGCCCCCGAGCGCAACATTGTAGCCGCCTTGCACCATACGTGTGCAGCCGCATTTGCCGATCAATCCTTTCACCGCTATGGTCACCTTGGTGCCCGCAGGTGCCGACTGAAGCGCATGCAACGCCGCAAAAAGCCCAGCGCCTCCGGTCCCAAGAATCAGAATGTCCGTATCTTGCCTCTCGATATCTGCTGTCAGCGGCATGGGTTACACCGCGTTGAGAAAAAAGGTGCCAGAGACGAGGAACGCACCGACCACAGCAACCGCCACAACCGTTTTCTGCCGCCCGGACCAATGCAGAAATTCCAGTGCCAGCAGGCGCAGGCCGCCAAACATGTGGATCGACAGCAGAAAAACCAGACCGAACTCGGCCAGTTTGACCAAAGGTGACTCCGACCAGTGCAAAAACCCGTCGAGCCTCTCAGGCTGGGTAAGTGTAAGTGACAGGACGTAGAAATGCGCCGGGATGAACAACGCGAGCGCCAGACCAGAGAGGCGATGCATCAAGTAGGCAAGCCAGAGCGGGTGATTGCGATGCGTCTTCATCCTAATCTCGTCACGGCTGAAACGGCTCGTGTCCTCATGAACAGGGCCGTAATCCCAGACCCCCAAGTCAGGGCCAGCAAGCTCCAACCTTTCAGCCCGGTCATTTCATGCACAATTACGCGAAGTCCGATAGCGCCATGAACGGAAACCGCGACAACGAAGAGCCCGTAGAACAGAAACCAGAACACCGATCCCTGCGTTCGCGATAGAATTTCTTCGGCGCTGAGCCCGTCCTGAATAGCATAAATCATCACCCCGATATGAATCAGTACCAGAGGCACCATCACCATCGCGCTGATCCTCTGCGCCATATAAAACCGCAAGTTCACCATCTCATATCCCTTTCTTCAAGAAGGACAGTGAACCGGCCCGCTTGAGCCCGGCGATGGCGTTCATCGGATCAAGCTCGTTTGGGCAGTAGAGCGTGCAACTTCCTTGGCTGTGGCAGTTGTGGCAGCCGCCGTTGCCCGAGACTCTGTCAAGGATGGCCTGTTTGTCGGCGTCCTTGGTGTCGTTGTAGAGCGCCCAGGCCCGTTGCAGAGCCGCTGGGCCAAGATAGTCAAGGTTGCTGGCCACCGTATCGCAAGATGCGTAGCAGACGAAGCAGTTGATACATTCGATCGCCTTGTTGGCCTCTTTTCGCTCGGCCTCGTCAGGGCGAGTCGACGGTATCGGATCGAGACGCGTGGCGGTCCGGTGGTGCTGCCCACCCGCCTTGACCCATTTGTCGAAAACGGATCCATATCCGCCGCCAGATCCTTGATCACCGGCAGATTGCGCAGCGGTGCCACCATCAGTACCTAAATCATCAGCCACCTGCTTACGCGTAAGCCCACTGGTCTGCCCGCTCCGCACAGTATCTTGGTGGAATTCGTCCGTCTGTTTCAGTCCCACTCTCGGGATCATGCTCTGCATAACTCTACTGTACTGCGCATAGTTCATCCCCCTTGTTGCAATAAATGCTATCAAAGGAGCGGCATCAAACTGCGTCAGCTCCAGGTCGGCTTTTCCCTGATCATGTTCGCCTGCGTCGCCCTGAACAACCAAGGCCGGGACAACACCGTACAATTCGAAAAGGCAGTGCAGGGTCATACAAACATCATTGCATGCAGCTTTATGACTGGCAGTTTCGACTACTTGCTAAAGATCGTCGCTCAAGACATCGGCGACTATGAAGCCTTTCTGATGAACAAACTCACCAAACTAAGCTGCATCGATAAAGTCGAAAGTTTCGTCAGTATGCGCACCGTAAAACGGTCGGTCATCATTCCGGTATAAGCGGAAGATTTGAGCCAACTAAACCGAATAAAGTAAGATTGAGCAGCTTTGAGATTGGTCTCACATTGCGTTCATGCCAGTTTCATCAGGTAAAGTTAGCGATGAACGAGTTTTAGAATGGCAACGAGATACACCGGGGAATTTCGCCACAATGCAGCTTGCATAGAAACAACGCCTTAAAATGCCTCTTTTCGGCCAAACTTCCAAACGCTATCAGATGGCAGATAAGCTGCGTAGGTAATAGCTACGCTGATCGCCTTAACGGGTTCTACAGTCCACGACGGCGACAGTTGTCGTTAGATAGCTAAGGCCCGCTGACCTTTGAGCAAAATGCAACCTAAATGAGGTACGGTGTCACAGTTGAAATACGCAAAGAACACTACATTTCAGACAGATTTCGCAGGAATTACAGCCGTTCGACGCTTAATGGCACCTAGCCGAAGCCAAAGCTCACCACTCGTAAACTTCCATTTCATCCGCGGTGATGGAATACCCAACTTCACCCAGTTCCGTTGCCTGTAGCTGCGTGCGCATTGTGCCAATCACCCAAACCGGGTCCCAAAGCTGATCCTCGGGCCAGGGATCTTTCGCACTCACCATAACAAGTTGGTTGGCCGGTGGAGGCGGCGTGTGGATACATGCGCCAACATAAGGGACCAGCATGAAATCCGAAACGCCCTCAGAGCTCACTTCAAACGGAATGATAAAGCCGGGCAACCTGACATATGCACCGTTCAGCTCTTCATTCACCTTGATGCCATTGGCGTCATAGACCGGGTTCCAGGAGTCATTGGTGATGTCAAATTCACCCTGCTCAATGATCTCGGAATAAGGGGTATTAGGGGGAATTAGATCCTCCCACATTATTTCCCAAGGGGTTTTGGCAAGCGCAAGCGTCGGTGCAGCAGCGGTTGCAGACAAAAGCAACATCGCGGACCTTCGGTTCAGCATCGGCAACCCCTATTACGCTTTACGTTTTGACCATCATACCATCAGCCAGCGACATTCTATAGGCGCGAAGGGCAGGAACAAGGCTCACAATCGCGCTAGCGCCAATGACAATGGCGATGACCCAGAATTCTTTCATATTCGGCGCATTGATCGGCAACCAGAGGCCAAAAGCACTGTCGACGGCAGGTTGCGCAATGAAAAGCCCCACATAAAGCAATATCACCCCTAACAGCGCACCAACGGCAGCAGTTAACATCGCCTCCAATATCAACAGGCCCAGGATCGTCGCAGGTCGTGCGCCCATGGCCCGAAAAATCGCCATCTCGCGTCGACGTTCATTTAGGCTGGAAAATATCGTCGCCATCATCCCGATCAGCGCTGTGACAACCACCATGGCGGATACGGCCAGCAAAGCGGTTTCGGCGATGCCCACAATGGCCCAAAGCTCTTGCAGCGCAACGCCGGGCAGGATCGCCAGCAATGGCTCCTCAGTATATTCATTGATCGCGCGCTGCAGCGTAAATGTTTTCAGCGGGCTTTTTACGCCGATCAACGCAGCAGTTATCGCCTTGGGCGTTAAGTCCATTTCGCGAATTTTATCTACCGGAGTCGACCGCCCCGGTATTTGTGCCCCACTGCGCCAATCGACATGGATCGCTTCTATCGCCTCCATGCTAATGACAACCGTGCGGTCCACTGGCGTGCCGGTCTTTGCCAAAATGCCAGAGATGCGAAACGGTTGATCTTTGTGTTCAGTAAATGATGCGAGACCATGGGCAACAATAATGGGGTCTCCTACCCTATACCCAAGGGTGGCTGCTACGTCGGCACCAACCACCGTATCAAACAAGTCATCCATAACAACGCCATCAGCCATCGCCAGCGACCGGCCGCGCCGATATTTGTAATGCTCAAAGAAAGCAGGTGTCGTACCCATCACCCGAAACTGGCGGTGGCTATCCCCCAGCGAAATCGGCACGATCCATTCTACATCCCTGCGCGCTGCAATATCCTGATAGCTTTCCCACGTGACGTTGTTGGTCGCATTACCGATACGAAAGACGGAGTATAGCAGCAGCGGCACAGAGCCTGAGCGAGCACCGACGATCAGGTCAGTACCAGATATCGTATCCGCAAAACTCGCCTTTGCGCCGGTGCGCACTTTTTCAACGCCGAGAAACAGCGCGACAGACAAGGCAATGGCAAGGATGGTCATGCCAACAGTCAAAGCGCGCGCCGTCAGCGAGGCTATGGCAAGGCGGAACATCATACTGCGGACCGCTCGATCTGCACAATGTCTTCCATCTGCACCACGCGATCGAACCTTTCACCCAATCGCGGGTCATGGCTGACCATCAACAACGAGGCGTTATTCGCAGCGGTTTGCTGAAACAAGAGGTCGAGGAAAGCAGCCTGACTGTTTGCATCCAGTGCCGATGTCGGCTCGTCCGCGATGATCAGCGGAGGATCACCAATAAGCGCCCTTGCTACAGCCACACGTTGCTGCTGTCCAACGCTAAGCGTGCTGGCTCTGGCAGTCATCACATCATCAGGCAGGCCCAAGGCTGCACAAAGCGATGCCGCCGTTTGCCGTGCATTGCCCGCCCTTTTGCGTCGTTCCGGTGCAAAACGCAGCGGTAACAGTATGTTGTCGGCTACTGTCCCAAAGGGCAGCAGGTTAAACTGCTGAAAGATCACCCCGATCTGTTCTGCTCGAAACCTGTCTCGCGTTCCACCGGATAAGGTGGCCACATCTGTTTCACCAACACTGACCCGTCCCGTTGCTGGCAACACCGCACCGCAGATGAGCGATAGCAGAGTCGATTTTCCTGACCCGCTTTCACCCAACAACAGCACGGTTTCACCTGCGCCAATCTCAAAGTTGGGAACAGCCAAGGCGAACTCCGTTCGCCCCGGCCAACGAAACCCAACATCTGAGACTTTCAGGACAGGTTGATGCAAATCAGAACAGGCTCCGCAAATCGAGGGTCGGTGCCTCGCGTACTACTTCAAATGCCTGAGCGCCGATGCCAGAGACGACCTGAACCTCTAGTTCGCGGGCATTTTCGAATGTGTCGAAATAGGCAAAGTTGATTTCAGTCATCTTTTCTGGATGCGCACAGGTCAACATGTACTCTGCGTGGAATTCGGTATGCCCGGCTTCCTCGGCATGCTCATCGTGATCCGCATGTTTGTCATGCTCCTCATGTTTAGCATGTTCGTCATGCTCCTTATGACCTTCGTGATGCTCTTCCTCACTCTCCAGTCCTGCACTCGCGTGGGTGACAGAGCATTCAGCAGCACCGGGAAAAACAAACAGCTTGAGCGGTGCAGCCAGCGTTGCGACTGCAGCATCAATTGCCGCACGGTCCGCATCGCTGTTCGCGGCATATTCAAATCCAACAATATCAGCACCGGGCGCATAAAACTCCATTGCGACCGTCGTGCCTTCTATGGCGATATTCAATGCGCCAACGCCGTGTTCATGCGCATCCAATTGCCGAGAATCTTCGGCAAGCGCCGGTGCAGCGGCGAGAAGCGCGATAAGAGGAAGTGCCTGTTTCATGAAAACTCCAAGTAAAATCGGGGTGGTTGGGGTTGCTCAGGCGGTGCAACTAAGACAGTGCCCGTGAATTTCAACAATATGCCGGTCGGCCCGAAATGCACTGCTGTCGGTTAGGGCTGTTAGCTTTGACAATAGGTCGCCACCGTTATGCTCTTCGACTAGCCCGCAATCTTCACAAATCGTAAGTACAGGTACGCTTTGCTCATGTTCGCAGCGGCATGGAACAAAGGCCTTGAGCGACTCGAGCCGATGCGCCCGCCCTTGTTCGGTCAGTGCCGACAACGTGCGATAAACGGTAGGCGGTGCAATATCCGGCTCTTTGATCTGTAACCGTTCCAATATTTGATAAGCGGTCATCGGCCTGTCACAGGCTTTTAAAACGCCCAATACATCATCCTGTCGAACAGCGGCACGTTTTCTCATCGTCAATTCCCTTACATAGGGTTTCTTATTTTATAATATAACAAATAACAAACCTTATGTTCGTAGCACATTTTAAGCGGCACATTAACGACGTGGGCCTATGCGTACGGGTGGGGGAAATTTGCCTGCTCAAATACGTGCCTACAAATTCGTTGATTTGTAATCGCAGAGTTCAGCGACCGCCCTGTAGGGGGTCTCAATACAAACAATAGCGAATCCTATCGGCCGAATCTCTGATATTCGTAGGTTGAATTATAAAAGGCCAGAAAACCTGAAGGCGCAGATGGCGCGAAGTCGGTTGCAACATTTCCTTCCATAAATACCCCCTTATTTAAGTGAAATTGCACAATAACAGTTTCCGAAAGCAGTAAAAGTATGCACGCAGGCGATTTTACGACGCGGTACGCTCGAATTTCGACCGCTATAACAAAGGTTTTGGGCGAATTTAATTTTTCGCAAAGGGGGTTAACACCTTTTCGGTGACTTGCCGCGACTTGGAATCGCCACTAAGTTTCAGAGTGGTGAACGAGTTTGTTGCGATGTCTGCTATAGTGGAGCTGTGGCAGTTTTCGTTCGTTTAGCGAAGTGTTTCGGTGCGGCTATTTTGGTTTGACCATTTTGGCCGACCTGTGGGTACGCGTAAAAGTTTGGCGACTGAAGTTATGGGGATGATGTCGTGATGAAAAAATGGGCTGGGTTAGCGTCAGTAACCGCATTGGCTTCGTTGCTGGCTAGTGCCACGCAAGCCCAAGATTGTGAAGCGCAGTATGAATTGCAGCCGGACGATTCACTCAAACAAGTTGCCATCGTCGCCTATGAAGGTGCGAACAGCGGGGGCGACAGTTCCTTACGTTCCATCTATTCCCAATTGTTGTTGTCGCGAAACTCTGGGGTCATATTCGACATCCAGTTTTTGCCGACTTATTCAACCATCGTTATCCCTTGTATCGAAGGCAGTGGTTTGCCGGCGCCAGATAAGGCTGCACTAGCGCTGCACCAAAAGCGGTTTGATGAAACTGAGGTTGTTGCAGGCAGTGAGGCGGTCATTGCCGCGCTGAGGGAAGATGAAGCCTCTGACGCCGGGACCGGGGCTGCGGCCACGGATGCTGGTGCAACGGTGGCTGCGTTTGACCCAGCCCAGATCACCAAAATTCGCTTTTTAACGGCTGGTGGGCAGGCGCCTTATGTGGATGCGACGCTGCCCGGTGGTGGCATGGCCATGGAATTGGTTGAAAAATCCATGGAACGGTTTGACACCAACCCGTCATATTCCGTGCTCTCGATCGACGATAAAACCCACCATTTGCAGGACTTGTTGATCGATGGGTCATTTGACGTCGGTTTCCCGTGGTTCCGCCCGCAATGTGATGCTGATCAAGATACGATCCGTCTGATTTCGTCGCGAGACGTTTGGATGTGCAAGAATTTCGAATTCTCTGGCCCGTTGTTTGAGACCATTCAGGCGTTTTATGTGCGCAAGGGTGAGTTTACGTCTGATGCCACGTTTAAGGACATGGCTGGTAAAACGATCTGCCGTCCGCATGGCACTTATATGACTGACCTGATCGCACGTGGTTTGGAAATCAGAACCATGAAGTTCAACCGCCCGAAAAAGCTGGAAGATTGTTTTGCGCTGCTGATGGTTGGTGCGGTTGATGCGGTTAGCACCGATGCGTTGGAGACGGAAAAATACATCGTACAAAACCGGATTGGCCCCTTGGTTCAGGAATTGCCGCAGTTGAGCACGGTTTGGTCGGTGCACGCTGTTGCGCCAAAGGCAAAACCCCATGCGGTGGCCGCGCTGTCGATTGTTGATAAGGGTCTTTATGATCTGAAAATCAACGGCGAATGGTTTCAGATTGTCGCCCCTTACCTGAGCCTCGAATAAGGCCGTTGCCCCACTGGGGTGCCGCTTGGTGGGCTTTTAGCTAGTTAGGTTGTGCTGCTGATTGCTGTGCGCCAGATGTGCGCGCAGCTTGCAACATCAAAAACTGGCGGCATAATCAATCTCGCAAAGGAACCTGAGCGTTCATTACCTCAGTCGCTTTGACAGGCTGCCATGTTTCATGGCGGCTCTATGCCATGAGCTGGGAGGAATGGATGAGCGGGACTGAGAATGCGATTGCCCTTATTGGGGCCGGGCCGATGGGGCTTGCCGCTGCAAAACTGCTGTCTGAGCATGATATTCCTTTTCAGGGGTTTGAGCTGCACTCAGACGTAGGCGGGTTGTGGGACATAGAGGCGCCGCTTTCGACGATGTATGAAAGCGCTCATCTCATCTCCTCCAAACGCATGACGGAGTTTACGGATTTCCCGATGGATGAAGCCGTGGCGGAGTATCCGTCGCATCGGGAGTTGCGCCGTTATTTCCGCGCCTTTGCTGATCATTTCGATTTGCGCCGGAAGTATCATTTCAATGCAGAGGTTTTGAGGTGCGAACCGCTTGGTGACGACGGTGATGGTTGGCGGGTTCAGTGGCGAGATGGTGATGGTGAGCAAGAGGCGCAGTTTGCTGGTGTGATGATTGCCAACGGAACGCTCAGCACCCCCAACTTGCCAGAGTTTGAGGGAGAGTTCGCTGGCGAGTTTCTTCATGCATCAGAATACAAGTCGCCGTCACAATTTGCCGGCAAACGGGTTCTGGTCATTGGTGCGGGTAACTCTGGCTGTGACATCGCGGTGGATGCAATTCATCATGGTGTAAGCTGTGACCTGTCGATGCGGCGGGGTTACCATTTTGTGCCGAAATATGTGCTGGGCCGGCCCGCTGATACTTTGGGCGGTGCCGTTAAACTGCCAATGTCGATAAAACGGCGGATTGATAAGGCGATCCTGGGCCTGTTTGTGGGAAATCCGCAGAAATATGGTTTTCCTGAGCCTGATCATAAGCTGTACGAAAGCCACCCGATTGTAAATTCCTTGGTTCTGTACCACGCGGGGCATGGCGACCTTTCGGTTCGGGCCGATGTAAAAGCGTTTGATGGGCAGACCGTGCTGTTCCGTGATGGGACGAGCGGGGAATATGACCTTATTCTGGCGGCAACCGGCTATAAACTCGATTACCCGTTTATCGATGATACGTTACTGAACTGGCAGGGGGATGCACCGCATCTATATCTGAACACCATGCACCCGGATCGGGATGATGTTTTTGTTCTTGGCATGGTGGAGGCAAGCGGGCTGGGCTGGCAGGGGCGGCATGAGCAGGCAGAGATGGTTGTCCGCTATATCAAGGGCCTGCGCACCGGGTCGGCTTCGGCGAAGAAGCTAAAGGCAGAAAAAGCCGGAGGATTTAGCCGGGTAACTGGCGGCGTTAAATACCTGAACCTGCCGCGCATGGCCTATTATGTGGACAAGGCGACCTATCGCGGTGCTGTTGGTTCGTGGATTGGAAAGTTAAAGGCAGGTGGATCATGATTGATGACGTTGCATTAAACTTTAGCCCCGGATCGCTGTATCTGTTGAACGGCATTCTTGCCGTTGTCATGTTCTCTATCGCCATCGACATTCTTCCCCGTGACTTTCGCGCTGTGGTGCAAGCGCCAAAGGCGTTGCTGACGGGGATTGTTTCTCAGTTCATTTTGCTGCCCGCACTGACATTTGTGCTGGTGACTGTCATGGCACCACAGCCATCCATCGCATTGGGGTTGATCCTTGTTGCGGCCTGCCCCGGTGGCAATATTTCAAACTTCATCACCCATCGGGCGGGTGGGAATGCGGCGTTGTCGGTATCCATGACCGCCTTTGCGACGGTCGGCGCGATCTTGTTAACACCGCTGAACATTGCCTTTTGGGGGTCAATGTATGGCCCGACGAGAGAGATTTTGCAGGAAACTGCAGTGGACCCGGTGGCGGTGGCCATTACGGTTAGCTTTATGCTGATCTTGCCGTTGGTGTTGGGCGTTACGTTGAATGCAAAACGCCCTGACATTGCCGGGTTTGTGCGCCGCCCGTTGCAATGGTTATCGATGGGGATTTTTATTGCCTTTGTTGTGTTGGCACTGGCCGCAAACTGGAAGTATTTTTTGGGTTTCGCCGGGGCGGTCGCCTTGCTTGTTATCCTCCACAACGCATTAGCGTTGTTGGGTGGGTATTCGCTGGCGTCGCTGGTTGGTTTGTCGTCCTATGACCGACGGGCGATTACGATTGAGACTGGAATCCAGAACTCAGGTCTTGGGCTGGTGTTGATCTTTGCTTTTTTTGGTGGGCTTGGCGGCATGGCCGTTGCTGCCGCCTTCTGGGGAATTTGGCATGCCATATCCGGGCTGGCGCTGGCGGCAGTTATGGCCCGGACGGAGGCGCGCCGTTGACCCGTGTTCTGATTACCGGGGCTGCCGGGTTGGTTGGCCGTCCGTTGGTGGCCAAGCTGGCAGGGCATGAGGTTGTTGCCTCTGACCTTATGCAAGGCGAGTTGCCCGTTGATGTACCCTTTGAGAGGTTGGATGTTACGGGCGATGACCCTGACCGGTTGATTGCCAAACATCAGCCAGAGGTGGTGGTTCACCTTGCCTCCATCGTCACGCCACCGCCGGGGATGAGCCGGGATACGGCATATGCTGTGGATGTGACGGGCACGCAGAATATTCTGAACGCAGCGCAGAAACACGGCGTGCGCCGGGTTGTTGTGACAAGCTCTGGCGCTGCATACGGCTATCATGCTGATAATCCGGTTCCATTGGCTGAGGACGCGCCCTGTCGGGGTAATCCTGAATTTGCTTATGCCGACCATAAACGTCGGGTGGAGGAGATGTTGGCGGTGGCCCGCCGCGATCACCCGGCGTTGGAGCAGGTTGTGCTGCGCGTTTGCACGGTGTTGGGCGAAGGGGCGGAGAACCAGATTACCGCGCTGTTCCGCAAACCGCGCATCATCGCAATCCGAGGGGCTGACAGCCCATTTGTGTTTATCTGGACAGAGGATTTAGCGCGCATCCTGCGGCGTGCGGCGGTTGATGGACCGGTCGGGATTTTTAATGTCGCTGGCGACGGTGTGATGGGGGTTGATGACATTGCCCGCGCTTTGGGCAAGCCGGTGATGCGCTTGCCCGCCATGGCATTGAAGGCAGCGCTGGCGGTGGCCGGGCCGCTGGGGTTGAGCCGATATGGACCGGAGCAGGTGAAGTTTTTGCAATATCGCCCGGTATTGGCCAATGGCGCATTGAAGGGTGAGTTTGGCTATCAACCGGAAAAAACATCGGCAGAGGTTTTTGATCTTTGGCGCAATTGGGCGGGCTTATGAAAACGGCTGTAATCTCTGGTGGTGCCGGTGGTCTTGGCCGTGCGCTAGCCGCCGCGCTGGAGGGGCGCGGTTGGCATGTTGTTTTGCTGGATATCAATGTTGATGGATTGGTCGCGACTGTTACGCGAACGCCGGTGCAAGTGGATTTGACCGATGAGGCCGCGCTGAGCGCTGCGGTTGCCAGTATTGTAGAGGCAAGGCCGTCAATTGATCTGGTGATTTACAATGCCGGTGTTTCTTATATCGCGCCGTTTTCTGAGGCAAATGAGGCGACACACCGGCGGTTGTTTGAGATCAACTATTTTTCCTCAGTTGCGCTTGCCGCCGCGTTTTTGGAGCCTGTACGCAAAAGCCGGGGTGTGCATTTGGCGATCTCTTCAGTCGCGGGGTTTTCGCCGTTGCGGTTTCGCACTGCCTATGCTGCGTCTAAGCACGCGATGGAGGGGTTCTTTGGGTCGTTGCGGTCTGAGGAAGCGGATCATGGTGTTCGCACGGTGATTGCCGCGCCAAGTTTTGTCTCCACCAATCTGGGAGCGGCACAGAAAACCGCCGATGGCATTGTTCGGCCCGGATCGGCAACAGACGGGATTGATTATATGTCGCCAGAGGATGCGGCGGCGGTGATCCTGAAAGGGTTGGACCGGGGGCGTGATTTTATCCCGGTCGGGCGGATTGCAGCGCTCGCGTGGCGGATCAATCGCCTGTCGCCGCGATTGTTTGAAAAGCTGATGCTACGGAATATCAAAGATGAATGAGCCTGTTCGCGAGGCGATGACGCCAATTCTGTATTCTTTTCGCCGTTGCCCCTATGCCATTCGGGCGCGGTTAGCGCTGGCCAGTGCGGGGCAGCAGGTTACGCTGAGGGAAATTGTGTTGCGTGATAAGGCCGAGGCGTTTTTGGAGGCTTCGCCGAGCGCTACGGTACCTTGTTTGGTGGCTGAAGAGGTTCTGGATGAAAGTCTGGATGTGATGCGCTGGGCACTGGCGGCACGTGACCCTGAGGGGTGGTTGGACATGCCGGATGAGGGCTGGTCGTGGATTGAGCGGGCCGATGGGCCGTTTAAAAACGCGCTGGACCGGACGAAATATGCCGTGCGCTATCCTGATGTTGATGCAGGTGAACAACGGGCGTTGGCGGGAGTGTTTCTGGCTGATTTGGATGCGCAGATTGACGAATGGATTTTTGACCGGGCGACGATTGCTGACTATGCAATCCTGCCCTTCGTTCGTCAGTTCGCCTTTATCGACAAGGCATGGTTCGACGCGCAGCCATGGCCCGCTTTGCAGGGGTGGTTGGAGCGGTTTTTGGCGTCGAAACGGTTTCTGTCAGTGATGCAGAAGTACCCAAAGTGGGTGGAGGGGGATGCGATTACTGTGTTTCCGTCAGCGCTGGACTAACATTCGATGGCGCTGCGCATCATTGATTCATAGGCAAAGATGGCTGACAGCCCGCCGGTGTGAAGGAAGAGAACGCGTGATCCTCGTGTAATGTCGCCGTGTTCGATCAGGGCCGGGATGGCGGCGAAGGCCTTGGCGGAATAAACCGGATCGAGGATGAGCCCTTCGTTTTGCGCGGCATCGCGGATGGCCTGTGCGGACAGGGGGCCGATTTTGCCGTAGCCGGGGGCGAGTGCACCGTCCCAAATTTGGATGTCGGTTGGGCGCACCCCTGTTGAATGACCAAGCAACAGCTCAATATTCTTTATAACCTCAGTAATGCGGGCGGTTTGCAAGTCGGCGGCGCGACGAACGCAGGAGCCGATGACCGGGGTCTGATCCCCCGCGTTTCGCAGGCCCGCCAAGAACCCGGCATGGGTGAGGCCGCTGCCGGTGGGTACGATGATGGTATCGAAGGATTGGCCCGCTGCGATGACTTCCTCTGCAGCCCGCATATAGCCGAGCGCGCCAAGAGGTTTTTCACCGAGGCCGAGGGGGATCACGTAGGGAGTGTGATCCTGTTTGGTCAGCTCTGCCGCCCGTTCCCTCAGGGCATTGTCGGCACCTGCTTCATCCTCCCCTTCCGGATAGCGCATGATTTCTGCGCCCATGAGGTCCAGCAGCAGGACATTGCCGGATTGGCGGTATTGGTCATCCATCCCGGCCACCCGGTCCTCTAGCTGCACAATGGTTTTCATGCCCAGTTTGGCGGCGGAGGCTGCGGCGGTGCGGACGAAATTGGATTGCACGGCTCCGGTGATCAGGATTGTGTCTGCATTCGCAGCAACGGCAGCGCCCAGATAATATTCAAGCTGCCGCGCCTTGTTGCCGCCAAAACTAACCCCGGCCAGATCATCGCGTTTCACGCTTAGCTCTACGCCATATTGTTCGGACAGGCGGGCCAAGGGTTCTATCGGTGTTGGGTTTGGGACCAAATTTACGCGCGGGTGCTGGGTCATTTTCTGCCTGTGGAAGTGCCAAGAAAAAGGGGCCGCCGATGTGGCGACCCCTAATGTTAGCTGCGATCTGTAAGCGGCGTAAACAGATAACCTGTCAGGCGTCAAAGACTACCGAGCCATCGCAAAGCGGTGAGGCTTGGCAGTAGGACATAGGCACCGCCACGGGTCATTACGAATTTTGGGAATCCGCAGAGGCGGACCGAACCATTTTCAGTATCGACATCAAACCAGCTTGCATCCGCATCATTGTCGCCTAGCAATGGGTCATTCACGCCGGTGATCCGAGGGTCCTGTAGGCCAAGGTTGATCCAATCATATTGCAAAGCTTCAAACTGGGCCGAGATGTCGGCGCAGATGAAGTATCCGACCAGACCACGCTCAGCCTTTGTCGGGTTGGCCGGGTCATATTCCGGGCCGTAGGGCAGGTTGCGGCGCACGAGGCGACGGGTATGGTTGCTGACCCGCTGCACGATCTTGCTGCTGCGTGGGTTGGACCGACGAAGATGGGAGCCGAGCGGGCATTTCAAGCCGTCAATATCATCGGAATAATCGAAGTTCGTGTCCGAAACCGGCGGCTCCGGGCTTGGTTCGCGGGGTGAGAGTGCTAGTGGAGTACCGGTACGCCAGCGGCCTGCGAATTTTCCTGCAACAACCTCTCTCATCGCCGCAAAACGTTCTTCGTCCGAAGGGTTATTAGCGGCGAAATCAGGTGGTAGCAGGTCATCCGCAATATCGCTGTCCAGCAGAACTTTGGCACCATAATCGAGATAAGCCTCAAACCCCTCTACATCTTGCTCCAACACACGGAACGCACCGAAAGCCCCATTTTTGCCGAGCAATTCGGGGTTTGGCAGGGTCCAGGTCAATTGCTCCATCGCGGTGGAATAGCCAAGCAGAACGGTCCCGAAGGGCGCTATAGGCTGATCATCGTAGCGGCCTGGTTTACTGACGCCCGGGAAACGTGGTTGAGAGATGCCGTCCCGATACCCGAAATGGACAATACCGGGGTCGAATTCTTCGCCCTGATTGCGGCCGAGAATCGTGAATGCTTTGTCGCCGCCCGATGACATGATCAACGCTTCGTAATCGTCCATCAGCTCACTGGTGTTGGCGTGCAGGGTCAAAATCAGGTGGAGGGCGTCATTGTCCTGAAACTGGGGTTGCCAGTGTTCGGGGGCAGATGAGGTCCAGTCGCCGATCTTGTCAGCGCGGGCCACCATGCCCTGTTTGTAAGCATCCGAGAATGATTCAGTTGAGATGCTAGGCACGCCTAACGCGCGGAGGCCGGCGTATGTAACGCCGATGTTCAGGCAGACATCAGGTGGATTATCACCCCAGTCTGAACCGCGCGTAACAACCGGCCCGCCGGAGGCATCTTTTGCAGAAACAGCGGCGACCCAATTCTTTGCCGCGTTAGCATCCTTGACCTTCGCGGTCAGGTGGCGTGATTTAAGTTTACGATAGCCGCGCAGGATGTTGCCCTGAACGTCATGTAGATCGACCGGCAAAGTTGCGGGATCGACTTGAATATCCTGAGTCACCAGCCGACCCCCATTTTCTGTCTGATTTGTGCAACGCTGAACCCCGGGTAGCTGCGATAGCTACCAATCTGAATATTCGGGTTCTTTTCCATTTGGACGGCCAGATAGCGAGGCAGATCGTGAAGATCATGCATGTCGGGTGAAACCAATTCGCAGAGAACGCCCAAATCTTCGGGCACCTGAAAGGCGTCTCGTTCGTGTACCCAACTGATGAAGGCATCGACATTCTGCCAGCAGGGCAGGGGCGGTGTATCTTCGACCAATTCGACGACCCCATCAAAGGCGTTGCCCAAAGTCATGATGAAATCGCGAATATAGGTGTGAAAATCACCATCGTAATAGGAGAACATCAGCAGGGTGTTATCGACAATGCTGAACCGCGCCATGTGGACGGTTCCGACATTGTCGAGGCCGGTGTAAATCTCATCCAGACAGGCACCAATGGCCATCACAGCCTCTGCCCGACCGACCGCCGTTTTGTTTTTTAGCGGCATGATGAGGTTCATCGTCCGCATCACGTTATCCGTTGGCTGGCGGCTGTCGCGAGGGCCGCCCTCAAGCGGTTGGGTGTTATAGCGATTTACCCAGAAACGGGTGAGTAGTTTGTAGATGGTTTGGCTAAACCAACTGCTTGAAACAGGCATGATCAGGCCCCCCCGTTCGCGTGTAGTGGGCAACCAGTGCCGTTTCGTTCGGCGCATCCAAGTTGATAGATATCGCCCCGCGCGCGCAAGATCGCATCGTTGGATGGTTCGACGCCGGGTTGCAGGCGCATGGGGTTAAAGCTGAGCGTTTCGACATCAACGTCCCCATCTTTGGTCAGACCTTCGACCACCAATGTGCCCATGTTGATTGATCGGCGTGTGACAGGCCAAATGACGGTGGGGTCTTCGAGGTCATCGCCGGGGTCGCCGAGGGCCATGCGCAGGGTAAATTGCGCAGGTTCGATTTTGAGGCGGTTCTCAAGCTCTCCTGTCAAAAAGTCCGGCTTTTTTTTCGCCAGTTCATCCTCTGGAATTGGGAAAACACCATCAACAGGTTGCCAAGTGAACCGGACAGGTTGGCGACGCCCATCAGGGCGGACGGCCATGAAAGTGTGGACAGTGTGATATTCCGTTCTGGCCCAACTGACGGGCACTTTCTCCAGGCCAGCCTGCATAACAAAGGCACGCGCGAAGGCGTGAGTGCCAGCGAATTCAGCGAGACCAGCAGATCCGCTTTCTACAACCCCCTCTGGCGGTGGGGGAGATTCCTTGCGCATCATGAACTTGTTGATGATCTTTTGAAACCAAGGAGTTTGTTCGA
>JBMYPG010000002.1:0-73387 GCA_049600095.1 Pikeienuella sp.
GCGTGCGCGGGCAATAGAAACCGGGTGCTTTATTCTCGCCCCTGCGCAATGTGGTGTTCATCGGGCCAGCGTTGGGGCAAAGCGCCAAACATGGGGGCATTCGCTGGCAATCTCACCTTGGGGGGAGGTTTTGGCCGATGGTGAAGAGAAGCCGGGTGTGTCGATGGTTAATATTGATATGAACGCGGTAGCAAATGCCCGCCGGAGAGTGCCTTCGCTGTTGGGAGCAAGGGTGTTTTCAGGGCCGTAGCGTAGGTAGATTGTGTTGTTGAAGTGGTTAGTTTAGCATTAAACCAACTATGGAGGGGTTACGTTGCGACCGCTTGACAACCCGATTGCATTTACCGTTTTGAACGAAGTGCGCAGCATTGAGCATCTTGCTCAACTGCGATTGAGCCGAACTTTGCCTGAGGGGTTAACCACATCTCAATTCGCTGTTTTGAATCACTTTTCGCGGCTGGGTGGCGAAAAAAGCCCCGCTCAGCTGGCGCGGGTCTTTCAGGTTACCAAGGCTGCAATGACCAATACGCTGACGAGGCTGGAGGCTCAGGGTCTGGTTCGGATTCGACCTGATGGTAACGATGGACGGAAGAAAATCGTGTCCTTGACCCACAAAGGTAATGAAATTCGGGTGCGTGCGGTGGAGGCTGCTGCGCCGGTTATGAATCAGGTGACTCAGGAATTTGGGCAGGATCGATTGCGTCAGATGTTGCCACTTTTACGTGATCTGCGGTTATTTTTGTCAGATTTCTGAGATGTTTGTCTGGTTTAGCTAACCTTGATTGGGTGTTGATCTTGGTAAATTGATCTATATTTGGTGTGAGTAGACTGTTGTGGCACTAGATATCGGAAACGTCTGAATATTTATTTCGCGCTCGCGAAAAGATTTCATCTTGCAAGACTTGTGATCGTCAGCGGGATTTTTCTTTAACTTTCGGTCACTTCGGCGCATATTGCGCGGCACACGAGATCAAGAATACGCAATACAATAAGAATGGCAGGCCGAGGCAACGAGATAAGTTGTGCTGCGCTTGCGAAGAACGAAAATAGCCGCAAAATGCGGCGCGGGACAGAAGTGGTGCGCAATGGCGACGCAAAGTGCGGTGCAGGGCGATATAATTCGTTTGCTGGGTGAGAAGATCGAAGGGGATATTTCCCTGAACGCCGAAACGAACATCGTCGCTGACACCGGGCTCGACTCGGTCAGCGTGATGGACTTCGTTTTTGAGCTGGAAGATGAGTTCGGGATTACGGTTCCTTTGGATCGTATTTCCGACGTGAAAACCATCGGCCAGCTCTCAGACGCGATCTATGCCATTATTCAAGAAGATTCCTGAGCTATAGATTCAGGGACGAGGAGTGCGGTGTGAGTATCGAAGATAAAGTACGTGTAGTTCAGGAAACCTTTGGCGCATTGAAGGCGCTGGGGATGGATCCGACCGCGCTTGAATTCGAAGAAATGCTGTCGCCAACGACGGGTGTTCTGAACGGCAAGGAAATGATCCTGCTGGGCACGAACAACTATCTTGGCATGACCTATGACCAGACCTGCGTTGATGCCGCTAAAAGGGCGATCGACGATTATGGTACTGGCACCACTGGCTCTCGTATTGCCAACGGCACCTATGGTTTGCACAAATCATTGGAGCGCCGGGTTGCTGATTTCTATGGTAAGAAAACGGCTATCGTGTTTTCAACCGGTTATCTGGCCAATGTTGGTTCGATCGCAACGATTGCCCAACGGGGCGATTATCTGTTGATCGATGCTGACAGCCATGCGTCGATCTATGATGCCTGTAAAATGTCAGATGCCGAAGTGATCCGTTTCCGCCACAATAATCCTGAGGATTTGGCGAAGAAACTGGAGCGCCTGAAAGACAAGCCGGGCGATAAGGTTGTTGTAACCGAAGGCATTTATTCGATGCTGGGCGATACGGCACCTTTGGCTGAGATTGCTGCAGTTAAGAAAGAATACGGCGCATATCTGATGGTTGATGAGGCCCATTCACTGGGCGTCATGGGCGAAAAGGGTCGTGGCCTATGTGAACATGATGATGTTGAGGATGAGTGCGACTTTATCGTTGGCACCTTCTCAAAATCTGTCGGCACGGTTGGTGGGTTCTGCGTTTCAAATCACGAAGGTTTGGATGTGTTGCGCTCAATCTCTCGCCCGTACATGTTTACGGCTTCATTGCCGCCGGCTGTCATTGCAGCGGCGCAGCAGTCATTCGATCAGATCGAAGCAAAGCCGGAGTTGCGTGACCGTCTGTGGCGCAACGCTCGCATCTTGTATGATGGTCTTGAGGGTCTTGGCTTTACATTGGGTCAGGAAGTTAGCCCGGTTGTGGCGATCATGCTGCCAGGTAAAGAAGTTGCGGTTAAGTTCTGGAATGAACTGATGAACGCTGGTGTTTACACCAACATCGCCATTCCACCGTCAACGCCAAATGCGCTTAGCTTGTTACGCTCTTCAATCTCTGCCGCTCACACACGTGCTCAGATTGCTGATGCACTGGATGTGTTTGCAAAAGTTGGCGCTGACATGGGGCTGATCACGGCGGAGAAAGCTGATCGTCGCCGTCTGGCAGAGGCACAAGGCGCATTGCGCATCGTAACTGGTGGCGGCGCTGCTACCACGGTGAAAGCAACCGATGCGACGACTGCAAAACCTGCAGCGGTAGCTTCGAAAGCCTAGGCTTTAAACAATCGTTAAGTTGAAAACGCGCCGGGAAACTGGCGCGTTTTTTTTGAGCGAGCAATTTACCCTTGCTTGGACACAGCGTGTATCCCTACACGATGCCCGATTGATTTGGGTTGGGCGTGTCTTCCTGCAATTTAAACGAGAATAACGCTTCGGTAATTTCTTTATGAAAACTGCTGGTTCTCCACGGTTCGTCATAGGGAAAGTGTTATGAAATCGATCATAGTTGGCCTGACGCTTGTATTTGTCGCATTAGCTGCCTCCGGTGCGCGGGCGCATGAGGATATTTCGATTGGACCTGCGCCAACGCCCTATGTCTCTTCGTTGGTTGGGGCAGTTAATAATTTCATAAAACTTCTTTCCCCTGAGCAGCAGACTCAGGGGATTATGCCCTTTGATAGCCCGCACAGAGTTTTGGGGCGCGATACAGAGAATACTCCCGCATTTTGCGCGACCTTGGCATGGTGTGAGCCTTGGGGGTTGAAACAGTGCGATCTGACTTACGAACAGCGCGTGGCAATGAACAATGTGCTTGCGGTGGCACTGTCCGGGCTTGGGTATCAGTCTTTGTTGGCCACGGTGAATCGGCAGCGCATCATTGGCGAGCTAGAGGATGTTGGTGATGGCGCGGTGGTCGGTGAAATTGCTAAGCGCTGCAACCTATCCCTTCGCTCCATCTATGATACGCCGCCGACGTGTTATAACGGAACGCCATTGGACCAACGTTATGTGGTTGTTGGCGGTGATGGCAAACCAGATGCAAAGGGGAATTATGACGTAACGTGGAGCTGGCCCGGCGGTGCGCCTAAAACCAAAGTGCGACATGAGCAATTCTGCGATTACTCATTGGCAATCTTTGGTGTCGTTGGCGGGCCTAAATGGGCGTTGCGATTTGAAGGACATCATACGACCATCAATATTACTGCTGAACAAACACAGGGCGGCGTTGTCGTGCACCAAAGCCCACTGTTTCTAGGTGCGTTCCCAATTGTTGCCCCGCCAGCCCCAGATGCCAGCGATCTGAGCAAACAGATGGCATGGGTCAATGGTCAGCAGTTTATGAGCGCCACCGTCGATGATGTACGGGCGTTGATTGAAAACATGCCTGGGCCGGTTGCAGTGGGTGTGGATGATTTTAATCAGGTCTCCCCGCTTTTGCAGGATGTCGTGCCGCCATATCTGGACAATAGCTTGGCGATTGCTCCGACCAAAGCGTCGCAATCTTACCCATTAACCACAGTGCCAGTTGCATCGCTGAGCGATGATGCCATTTGGCGGTTGACCATGCTGTACCGCAGGTTCTTTGACGCCATGCACCCGGCTGTTGGCGATCAATACACCCGAAATCTGGAGGCGCTGCTTTCCCCCGAGCAATTCATATTCGTGACTGTGGGTGGTGAAAAAGCGACGGGCAGCGGAGAGAATGTTTATCTACGCGTTGTAGTCGGTGATTATCTGATTGAACTGGTGGCCGACAATCAGTGGTCGACGCAACATATTCAGGCACCCACCGCGAACCACCTGCATGCAATGTTCCGTGATCTGTCATTTCAGTGGGACTATGATCCGTCGCGGGCGGTTGAACCACACCACCACGCACCGGATGGAACGCATAAGACCGAGTCTAAATAAGCTATTCGAAGCGACCTAGCGCTGTTTCCCACGATGCCGCCTGATTTTCCAAATCAGATAGCTTGGCCCGCCAGCAAAGGTGAAGGCGGCTTTTAACAGGCGGGATATGTGTAGGATTTTGCCCATGACGCGCCGCAATATCCACGCGCCGGGCCGTTTTGCCGGGGCCGTTGCGCGCGCGGTCGCCGTCAGCGGCCATAGCGCTGCAAATCGGTCTTCGTCGGCACCAACAATATCGGCGGCCCGGCCTGGACCTTCGACGCGGATTTCTACTTTATAGGTATGAGCGAACAGGCCGCGCCACGCTGCGGTTCCCTCTGAGCCGGGCGACAGGCGCGCAGCCCAAATTGCACCGGATTCCACTGCCGCAGCCACCGCATCGATTGCGGCGTTGCGGGCGGCGTCATCACGTACCCAAACCAGCGCTGCACGTTGGCAAAAGCGGGCCCAGAATGTTGTGTCTATGCGGGTGGGGACCATTCGAGCGCGGAAGCCGGACACGGTAACAATGGCAGCTTTTGCGCGTAGATCGCCGAAATCCTCGGGATAGACATTTGGGGGCAAGGCGCGGCCTGCCAATGCAGAGATAGCGTTCTGCCCGTAGGGCTGTGGTCCGTCGGTCATGTCGGTTAGAACGTAAAAATCTAACATCCCTTCGGTCGTGGTGCGCTGAAGGCATGAGCCGTAGAAAAGAACCGCAGCAACGCCGGGCCGGGCCGCGAGGTCTGCTGCGAAAGCTGCAACCTCGGGCAATACCGGCGCTGCCAGTTCTTGTGCGATGAAGTCCCGCAGCGCCGGGTCAGGGGCGCGGGGCATCCCTTAGTCGCTCATCTTTTCGATGTTTTCATCGGCGCGGCGGGTGGCCGCCTCAAAACGATCTTCGAAGTTGGCGATGTTCTTTTTGGGTTCCTGATAGAACGCCGTGAACTTCATCAGCCAGAGGAAGGTTTTGTTCAGGATGCGGCCGGGCAAGCGCATGGGGCGGTCAAAATCGAACAGCAGGATGACACGTTCTTCGTCCGTATCGTTCCACACTTCATGTTCGTAGGTGTCGTCAAGGACGATGACCTTTCCAGCTTCCCACGCTTTGATTTGATCATCAACGCGGATCCGGCATTTTTCGCGCTCTTTCGGGATGATAAGGCCGAGGTGGGCGCGGACGATCCCTTTGGTAACACCGGTATGCGCAGGGATGTGATAGCCGGGGGCGAGGATGGAGAACCACGCGGTTTGCACTTTTGGCACGCGGCCCAATACTTCGGCAGTCACCGGGGCCTGCTTACAGTTTTTCTCTAGCCGTTCGCCAAAGCCAAACAGGATAAAGGTTTTCCACTGCTGCGCCTTGGCGATGCGGTGCTGATCGGGGGAGACTTCTTCGAAACCGGGGATGGCGTCGCGGTGCTTTAGCACTTCGCGCACTTCCTCTGCCATAACCTCCCACTTATCCTCAAATTCCTTCAGGAATGGGAAGTGTTCGTTGCCGATGAAGGGCGTATCGGGCACCGTAGACATACGCGACTGGAAACCAGCGATACGACGGGTCATTCGCTTGCCGAACTTTTTAACCCGCTTGCGAAGCGGTTTGTTCAAGCTGGCTGGTTTTTCAGTTTTGGGCTGCTCTGCGGTGGACATTTTAAGCTCCGTTGATATGGGCTTTCCCATAACGTCAATGCCGACAAAAGTCGACTCGGTCAGAGCGACAGGAAAGTCGCAGTCTTGGTCGCGTTGATATGCACCAAACCATCACTACCGGGATCAAAACGTTCGCCATCCATCACAAAGGGGGTTGTGAGGCGCAGGGTAACTTGCTGGGCAGGGCCTGAACGATAGGCGTTGCTCATCCACCGGCGGGGTGCACCGAATGCGAGGAACGGTGCGGAGAGCAAGAGGCGGGGTGGTTTTGTATCTACATCCAACAGGCGGATAGGGCCATCACCACCCCAGAAGGGGTTTAGGCCCATGAGAAGTGGCCCTGTGAAGCTGGTCAGCATTACCGCCATGCGTGATCGCGAATTCTCCTCCCCGCCATCGATAGAAAGGCCGATTTCTGCGCCTTGCCGCAACTCTGATGACGTAAGCAGGCGGCGGATGGTGATGAGAATTTGGAGGTTGTGCCGGGCTTCTATTTGTTCTTGTGCGATACGGGTGGCGGTTTCATAGGCCCCTGCGCCCATGATGAAACCGGTCAGGTTGGGCATATCGGTACGTGTTGCAGTTAGCATTCGTAATGTGCGGCGTTTGAAGGCGTCGCTGTTTGCCTCAGCAATGCGGGTAATGGCGTCTTTGCCCTGAACGCCGCCGGCCTTGCGTGCAATGAGGTTAGTATTGCCGTTGGGCAGGATCACATAGTCCGGTTGGTTGCTGCCCCATATGGTTCCCGCGCGGGTGAGGACTTCGCGGATTGTTCCGTCGCCGCCATTGAGTATTAGGCGATTTACGCCTGCTGCGTTCAATTCTGCCAGTGCCTCGTCTAGTTCGACGAAGGTTGAAGGTTCTTTGGTGATGACATCAGGGTGCGCGGCGGCAACACGTGATGAACGTGTGGCACGGGCGTTTCGAATATGGCCAATGATCGCCTTTGGCACCCCGGAAATCCTTTTGTTCCCACTCTGTAATTCACGCGATGATCCCTATAAGGTCAGGCCCGCCCAAGCAAGCAAAGCTGATTATGACCAATACCAATAAGAACACGCTTACCTTCGCCCACCTGACGGATGCTCACCTGCCATTGCATGGGGCGTTTCGTGCACGGGAACTGGCAGGCAAACGTGCGTTTTCAGCCCTGAATTGGAAGCGCAAGCGTCATCGCGCGCATTTACGGCGGGTGGTTGATGCGGTGACGGCGGATATTGCTGCCTATAATCCTGATCATATTGCGATGACTGGTGACGCGGTGAATTTTGGCTTACCGCGTGAATTTGAAGGGGCTGCTGAGTGGCTGTCTGGGTTAGGCGCGCCGAAGGATGTAAGTTTTGTCCCCGGAAATCATGAGGCGATTATGCCCGGTGTGGCAGAGGCGCGGGATAAAGCCTATCACCCTTTTATTACCGGTGATGACGGCGTTGCTGGCTTTCCCTATGTGCGGCGGCGTGGGCCGGTGGCTTTTATTGGGGTTAGCACCTGTATCTCGACTACCTATTTTTTGGCTCAGGGGGCTGTTGGGTCAGTGCAGTTGCAGGCTTTGGAGCAGGCGTTGAATGATACGCGGGGGTTGTGTCGGATTATTCTGATCCACCATCCGCCATCTGGCCCATGCAAGCGGCGCAAGCATCTGCGCGATAAGGCGGCTTTTGCTGCTGTGCTGGCGCGTGCTGGTGCAGAGTTGGTTTTGCATGGCCACAATCACCGCGCGCAGATGTCTTGGATTGATGGCGCAACGGGACGCGTGCCGGTGATTGGTTCGCCCTCAGCCTCCATCGGGCCGGGGTTTCAT
The DNA here is from genome assembly GCA_049600095.1 of Pikeienuella sp. Classification (GTDB taxonomy): domain Bacteria; phylum Pseudomonadota; class Alphaproteobacteria; order Rhodobacterales; family Rhodobacteraceae; genus Pikeienuella. Next base: position 7,767 of record JBMYPG010000002.1, read on the forward strand.
GATGATCTGGCTGAATGGCGACAGATGACAGTGCAGCGCGCCGCTGAAGGGTTTAGCGTGGATATGCTGCGCCGGCGTTTGACCGGCGATGGTGCGCTTGAGGACTATGGGCAGTACCGGATGATGGTTGGCGAATAAGCGCCAAGCTCAATCCAGTGGCTTTTCATAAATACGATAGGTTTTCGCAACCTTGCCGCCGATCATTTCGATCATGCGTCGTACCGGAGTATTGTCTTCTAGGATCCAGCTAAACTCGAGTTCTTTGATGCCACGTTCGCGCACGCGGTCCTCTGGAGCGTAGATCAGCATGAGGGGTAGGATCTTGCCCAGCATACCTTCAAGACCGGGCACCACGCCCATGAGGGGCACGCGAGCGGTGTCAAAATTGCCGAATTTTAGACGCCATAGCAGTTTGACAACGTTGAATGGGAACAGGCGACCTTTGAAGTCGCCGATGACTTCGTTCAAATTTGGTAAGATGACGATAAAAGCAATTGGCTCGCCGTCAATTTCTGCAAACTTAACCAGGCCCGGGTCGATTAGCGGCTTCATTTCTTTTGCCATCGCGTCGATTTCTGCCTGCGTAAAGGGTACAAAACCCCAGTTGTCGACCCATGCGAGATTGAAAATCCGAGCGATGTGGGCGACTTCCTCATCCCATTTTTTTAGATTCACGCTGCGGATGACGACGTTTTCGGGTGGCTTGCGCCACATGCGCTTTGGCTTTTCCGGCAGGCCGTTTGACGTGTCCATCCGATAGGCGAGCACATCGCGGCCCTTTTCAAAACCTGCGGTACTGATCATTGGTCCGATCCATTGCGGGTCATGGGGCATAAGCAGGAAGGGCGGGCTGTCAAATCCATCAATTAGGACGCCGCTTTCGTGATTGATATTCAGCGTATATGGCCCGCGCATATGCCCGGCCCCTTCGGCGCGGAGCCATGCTTCGGCGGTCGATAACAGAGCATCAACTACAGTTTGATCTTCGATCGTTGTCAGGCCGCCGAACAGGCCACAAACACGCCCGTCCACTTTGGGTGATAGGTCGTCAATCTGGGCAGAGATGCGCCCTACGGCCCTGCCGTTGCGCCACGCGAGGAAGTATTGGGCGCGGCCATGGGTGAACCATGGGTTTTTCTTGCCAAAAAACTCTGACCGTTCGAAATGCAGCGGCTCAACCCAATGCGGGTCGTCATGCAGGATTTCGCCCTGTAGCCGGATGAATGTTTTCATCTCGGCTTTGCCTGTTACTGGCCGGATTTCTATCTCTGACATGGATACTCCACCTATTCCTCTAACGTCACCAGTGCCCAAAGGCCCAGTGCCGAAAATATACCTGTTGCGCCAAAGGCGGCTAACACTGGCGGCAGTGCGCCCGTTTCGCCTAACGCGCTCATCATTCCATCAACCAGCAGATAGCCAAAACCTAACGCGACAGCCCAAGCCGCCGATCGCCCAAACCCGGCGGTTCGGCGCATTCCAAATGCAGCAGGTGCTGCAAGCAAGATCATTAGTGCGGGGGCCAAGACCGAGGCATAGCCGCGAAGCACGCGCATTTCATAGAAACTGTCAGCGCGATTGCCTGCCCAATCCCCCTCCAACACCTTTCCGGCGGTATCCCCGCCAACCTTGCGCCCCGGTGCGCCAAGCGCGCGGACGTTGGCCGGGCTGAGTGGGGTAGACCAGAGGTTGCCGCTGGCGTCGGTTGGTGCGCCCTTGCCGGGGATCAGGCGCTGGGCACCTTCCAGCCGCCATACGCCATCTTCAAAACGCGCCGCGCGGGCGGTGATGCGGGCAGTCAACAGGCCCTGTGGATCAGTTTCGAATACGTCGAGGCCGACCAGAATATCACCGCGCGGGGATGATGCCTGTGCGCGGATAACGCCGTTTCTGGTGTGCGCCCAAAATGCACCGGCGGAAGCAATATTTTTAGCTTTCAGCCAAGTGAGCAACCGCCCCTCCATCGTCGGAACAACTCGGTCGTTCATCACGAACATCAGGCCGCCAAGGACGATTGCCAGAGGCAGGAGAGAGAGGAGCACGCGATAAGTTGTGATCCCGGAGGCTCGGTAGATTGTGAACTCGCTGCGAGAAGATAAGGCGAGGAAGGTTAGAACGGGCCCAACGATAAGGGCAACCGGGGCGACCGCTGCCAGAATGAGCGGGGTGCGGAGCATGAGGTAGCGAAGAATGCCACCATCATCACGGCCCAGCACTTTCGAGGCGCTTTCCACAAGGTCCAGTGCTAAGGCCAACCCTGCGAGCGCGGCCATGACCGCGAGGATGCGCACGAGTACTGAGCGAGAGAGATGCAGAGACAGGATCATGGCTCTGCATCCTTTTCTGCGCGGTTGGGCAGAATTTTAACGATGATTGCGCGGATGCGGATGATCAGGTGATCGAGCCAGACAAAGAGAATGCGGGCAGGGCTATCAGACCCCTGCGAAGCCGTGGCGCTATAGAGCCATATTCCGAGTAGGAAGTAGATCGCAGAAATGCCCCAGAGGCCGAAGAACGGATCTAATTCACCGAGGTCTGCCATCCCTTCTGCTGTACGGGTCAGGTTCTGGAACACGACAAGCAGAACAATGGCAACCACCATGCGTCGCCAAACCGGGGATCGTTTACCGGCGACGGCCAATGGGGCGGCGATCAGCGGAACACCGATAAGAGCGATCGCCCGGACCAAACGCGCGTAGAATTCAGAGGCATAACGTGGGTCGCCCATCAGTGCCGGATCATGCATGGCACTCCATAGCTCGCCCATCGTTAATTCCCGCTCACTATCACCACGAGCGCGGAAGGGGGTGCCTGCCAAATCAAAGGTCCGTTCCAGCACCAGTGAATCGAATTTTGCAGATAAAGCCCCTTCGGATTCGCCGATGCTGACCGCGACACCATTGATAAGACGCAGACGTAAGATGCCATTTTCAACATCTGGGATGAGAACACCACGTTCAGATGTGAGGATGCGTTCGGACAATCCCTCACGTTGGAGAACGAAGACCTGATCGAGAATGCGCCCCGTTGGGTCAACCGAACGGGCAGAGATTGTCATCCCTTCGCCATCATCGACAAATACGCCAGCCTCTACGCGTGCATCCCATGCGGAGTTGATCAATTCATGCTCAACCACATTCACCGCATAGCGGGTGTACGGTTGTAAATAACCAAACAGGACGACCGAAAGAACGGCCAGTAATGCCCCAGCGGCAACAAACCATGCGCTGACGCGACGAATTGACAGGCCCGCGCTTTCCATCGCGTCAATCTCATTTTCGCGGCTTAGCGATGACATCACACCAATGACGCCCACTGCGAAAGCAGCGGGCAGCGCAAGGCCGAGATAGTGGGGGACCAAGTTCAATGCCATGGAGACGACCAAACCCAGTGGCGCGCCCTTGCCGGTCAAAAGTTCAAACAGTCGCAACACCCGCTCTAGCAATAGCGCGCTAAGCGTTACTGCCAGCGCAGCCAGCATCGGCGTCGCCATCAGGCGCAGCAGGTAACGATCCAGCAATGTTAGGCGGGGCCAAAGCGACATGGAGCCTCTGTTTACGCAATGCAGAGATAACTTCCGGATGCTACCTCGGCGTAATCTCGGTGTTATTCCGGTGTAAATAAGCCGTCGATGTATCGCAAGTCGTGGAAGTTGTTGAGACAGGCAGGATCAATAGTTCGTTTTCGGGTAGTGAACTGGCATGTAATTCTGTAAAGTCTGCACAACCTATCACCTGAAGTATCATCTGGTGGTTGAAAATTGCGTGTCCGGTTGACGGGGTGAGTATGTCAAAAACAGTGGATTTAAGGTTGTTGTTGGCCGATGCCGAGGACAAACTGGAGGCATCGGAATCCCTGTTCCGTATCCTCAATAAATTCGCTGTCGACATTATGGACATTCACAGCGCCGGTGGCCTGATGTGGCATGTGGCGCGTGAAGTCGTCGGCAACATGGGTTTTAACGACTGCGTTATATATCTGGTCGACCCGACGGGCAGGTTCCTGCGGCAAGTTGCGGCGATTGGTGCGAAAAATCCGGAAGCGGATGACATTCTGAACAGTTTACGCATTCGCATTGGTGATGGCGTAACGGGTAAGGTCGCAGAAACCGGGCGGCCAATTATCATCGAGGATTTATCGAAAGAGCCATCGTATATCCCTGACCTTGAACCAGCGCTGTCTGAGATTTGCGTGCCGATGTTCATTGACGGTCGAGTTGTTGGTGTAATCGATAGCGAGGAAGCCTCGGCCAATATATTTACCCGACGACATCTGGAGATCCTTTCCACGATTGCGGCCATGGCAAGTGGTAAGTTGAAATTGATCCGCGAGGCCGATAGGGCAGAGATGCGTAATCGGGAACTGGAGCGCACGCGAGAATGGTTGGAAAAAGCCCGCCGCGATGCGGAAAGCGCAAGTCGGGTAAAGAACGCTTTCCTTGGCACGTTGAGCCATGAATTACGCACGCCGATGAATGGTGTGATTGGTATGGGCGATTTGCTGGCGCATACCGAATTGAACGACAAGCAATCTCAGTTTTTGGATATTCTCTTATCCTCTGCCCGATCTTTGGTTGGGCTGGTTGATGACCTGCTTGATGTTTCGATGATCGAGGCAGGTGAGTTACGGTTAGAGGCAGGTGCGTTTTCGATTTTCGATATGGCGCATTCTTTGGCGGGGTCCATCCGGTCAACACCGCCTGCGGCGCAGGTTGTTTTGACGGTGGATTGTGACCGGTCGTTAAAAGGCGATTGGTTGGGTGATGAAAAACGTGTTCGTCAGGTGCTGAGCAACCTAACCAATAATGCCGTGAAGTTCACCGGCCAGGGTGATGTTTCGATAAGCGTTCAACAATCGCCAAAGGGTATTTTGTTTAAGGTGCGCGATAGCGGCCCCGGCATACCGAATGACAAATTATCGGCGATTTTTGATCGGTTCCAACAATTGGAAGAAACCCAGACCCGCCGCCACGGGGGCGTTGGTATTGGCCTTAATATTTGTCAGCAATTGGTCAAAGCCATGAATGGCCGCATCGGCGTTGAAAGCATCGAGGGCGAGGGCGCAATGTTCTGGTTTGAGTTGCCTTTGGTGCGGACAGCGGGTGCGCAGTCGGCGTAAGTCTGATCAATGAATTAACTGATCCACAGCCTGAGAGGTAATGTCGTGCAAGATCGTTATGGCTCCGCCCTATCCACAAATTCTGCGGCGGCTGCCGATGCCTTTGGTGAGGGGTTGGATCTGTATTTGGGTGCGCAGACCGGTGTTGAGGATAAGCTGAAGCAAGCAATTGCGCATGACCCTAATTTGGCGAGCGCGCATATCGCTTTGGCGCGGCATTACCAGTCATTCGGGCGAGGTGCGGAAATTGCGGCACCTTTAGCGGCTGCCCGCGCGGCGACCGGTTTGAGCACGCAGGAACAGGGACAGGTTCATGCGTTGGGTCTGTTGCTGGAGGGGCGCGGGGCTGAGGCGTTCAAAGCGATTAACGCCCATCTGGCGGATTATCCGCGTGATGCACTGGTATCGCAGCCTTGTATGGGTGTTTTTGGCCTTATCGGGTTTAGTGGCCGGGCAGGGCGAGAAGCTGAGATGTTGGCCTTTACGACGTCGCTGGCCCGGCACTATGGTGATGATTGGTGGTTTTTGTCAGCCCATGCCTTTGCGCAGATGGAGGCCGGTCAGACAGTTCAAGCAACCGAGACGATTGAAAAGTCGCTGGCAGGCAACGCACAGAGCGCCAACGGCGCACATTATCGGGCTCATTTGTATTATGAGGTGGGTGAAGCTGAGGCGGGTTATGAATACCTGACTGAATGGCGGCGCGATTATGGGCGTGGTGGCCTGCTCCATTGTCATACAGGCTGGCACATCGGGCTGTGGGCATTGGCGCGCGGTGATGTCGATGCGATGTGGCGTGTGGTGGATGCGGATGTCGCACCGGGGCCGGAAAGTGGCCCGCCGCTGAACGTGCTGACTGATATGGCAGCAATCCTGTACCGGGCAGAGCTTGCCGGGGTGGAGGTTGCGCCTGAGCGCTGGCAGCGGGTGAGTGAATATGCATCCAAGTTCTTTCCCAACCCGGGTTTAGCCTTTGCCGATGTTCATGCCGCTTTGGCCCATGCGATGGCGGGGCGGGGTGAGGCGTTGAGCAAGATTGTCGAAGGTGCAGTAGGGCTTGCGGGTGATGTTGTTCGTTCCTTGGGCGGAGCTTTTGGTGCGCTGGGCGCGGGTCGTTGGGCCGAGGCGGCGGCTGGTTTGACGACGGTTATGGCAGACCACGAGCGGATTGGCGGCAGCCGAGCGCAGCGCGATTTGATTGAGTTTGCTTTGCTGTCTGCCCTGCTAAAGCAAAACAAGACTGAGGAAGCTCGACGGTTGTTGGCCATGCGCCGCCCGGTTGCGACGACGCCGGATATGATTGCCGGGTTAGCAGCTTAGGGTTGCTCGACCTTTGGCTCTGACCTTAGGGCGCAGTAATCGGCGGCGGTTTTCGCCGTTTGCCTGATAAGGCGTTACCGGCAATGGCGGTGAGTAGGATAATGCCGCCGATTATCGTATAGATGCTGACGACTTCACCCAGAATTAGCCAAACCCATAGTGGGGCGAGTAGCACCTCGGCCAAGGACAGCAATGTGAGTTCGGCGGCGGGCAGGCTACGTGACCCTAAGGTGTAGAGGATCAGGCCAGCGCCAACCTGAAATACGCCCATCCCCATCGCAATTCCTCCGTCATTGACGGAAAGGCTCATTGAAAGCCCAAGGAATTGACAGATACCAAAGGTGATGATGATTGCGAAGATGCCTGACAGAAAGACCGATGGCAGCATCTCGCCCGCTTTGCCCCAGCGCAAAGCGACAGTGAAAACCGCGAAACCGAATGCGGAACCTAAGGCGGCGAGGCTACCCAGCAGGGCTACGCCACCAGACTGGTCAGAGACCATGACCGCGATGCCCACGATTGCGACGGCTATGGCAGCCCAGGTTGCTGTACGCACAGATTCGCGCAGGACAATCCAGCCCAATATGGCCGCCATGAAGGGTGCCGTAGCAAACAATAGCATCGCATTTGCAACCGAAGTCGCCTGAATTGAATAGATCCCGCCCGCGTAAGCCGCGACAAGCGAAAGCCCGGCGATAACAGCGGGCAACCCAGCGCGCCAAGCCTGTGCAAACGGGCTTTCCCCGGTTCGTATTCGTACCACGAGATACAAGAATAATGTCAGGCTGATAGAGCGGTAAAACAGGATTTGCCAGACAACTGCATCCTCAATCAACCGGATGCCAAGCCCGACTGTTGACCAGAGAACGCCAGCTGCAAAGACGAACAAAACGCCATAACCGCGCCCCTCGGCCGTTTGTGAAATGTGGGTTGCTGCTGTCACCAGAATATCCGCCCAAGAATGAATGGAGCTACATCCTAGTAAAGAGGCCAAGGGGGTGGTCTCTTATTTGCGACATTAGAAAATGGCGAAAATGGGTAACTTTTTGAATGTCATGCTGGCCAAACGACGCGGAAACCCTGATGGGTGGTTGTGCTGTCGGGGGATGACCCTGATCGCGCGGCGATGCGATAGCGATAGCAATAAGACCGGTGACAAAGGAATGAGCCACCCTTGGAGAGTCTGTAACCGCGCATGCCAGCCAAGCGTTGCTTGATCTGCTTTTTCAACGATTTGATAGTGTAGGGGTCCGCCGTCCATTCCCACACATTACCAACAGTGTTGTAAAGGCCATAGCCGTTGGGTTCATAGGATTGCACGGGGGCTGTTGTGACATAGCCGTCGGCGGCAGTATTCACATTTGGAAAATCGCCCTGCCAGATATTGGCCGGGGTAAATGCCTCATCATCCGGTTCCTGATCGCCCCAAGGAAAGGGAACTTCGCCAAGGCCACCACGCGCGGCATGTTCCCATTCCGCTTCGGTTGGTAATCGCCCGCCTACCCATTTGGCGTAGGCTGTGGCGTCATTCCATGAAATGTGCACAACGGGGTGGTCTGGCAGCCAAGTTTCGTCGACTGTGCCGGGGCCGTTGATGTCACGCCAATTGGCACCATCAACACGTCGCCACCATTGAACCTCTTGCACCGCATGGGTGTCACCTACGCTTTCGGGGACTTGCGCCCAGAAAACGAATGACCAGCCGAACCGTTCTGCCTCGGTAACAAATCCAGTGGCGTCGATGAATGCTTTGAACTCTGCATTCGATACCGTGGTTGCGCCGATACGAAAGGGTTTGACGCGGGCCTTGCGTATCGGATCTTCTCCATCATTCGGAATGCCCGGTGAGCGGGTGCCGACGATGGTTTGACCGCCAGGAATCTGCACAGCGTTGGTCGCAACCCGAAGTTTGCAATCAGTGAGTGCTGCTGCAGCGGCGGCTGCGCCCTTTGGGCCTGCTGAGTGGGCCTCTACTGATTTAGGCCCTATATCGGGGCAGCACCCTTTTTCGCCGTTCATACTTGTTTACTCAAAACTAACTGAGACTGACCCGAATGTGCCGAAGTCGGCATGGATTGCAGCACCACTTGGGCATTCAACGGGGCGGATAAAGCTGCCTGATAGAATAACCTGCCCCGCCTCTATCCGTTGTCCATATTGTGACATGCGGCGGGCCAGCCAGACCACGCTTTCTACCGGATCGTTCAGCACGCCAGCACCTAGTCCGGTTTCCTCAATCTCTTCGTTGCGGAACGTTAATGCACCAACCCAACGTAGATCAAAGGCATCGACGGCATGTTTTTCGCGCCCCAAAACAATGCCCGCATTGGCGGCGTTATCGCTGATCGTATCATAGACCGTGCGGGTTTTACCGGTGGCGGCATCAGCCCGAACAATACGGGTGTCGAGAATTTCGATTGAGGGTGCAACGTAATCTGTTGCAGCAATGACATCCTCTCGCGTGACATTCTCGCCTGCCAACGGTGCCTTCATCACAAAGGCGATTTCAGCCTCTATCCGGGGCTGAATGAACCGGCCCTTTGGCACTACGGCACCATCGGCGAACATCATATCATCAAACAAAATACCGCTGTCTGGAATGTCGATGTTCAGCGCGTATTGCATGGCCTTTGAGGTGAGGCCGATTTTCCAGCCAATAACCTTGCGGCCTTCGGCCAATTTTGCGCCATAAATGGCTTTCTGTACGGCATAGGCATCATCCATTCCCATTTCAGGGTGTAATAGCGAAAGCATACCGATTTGCGTGCCTGATTTTTCGGCCTCCAGCAATGCAGTTGCTGCATTTTTGTGATCATCTGGCGTCATTCCTCATCCTCCACCCCATTGCGGAGAATGCCGAGGCCGGTGGCTTCGATCTCAATCACATCACCTGGCTTTAGGTACATTGGTGGATCAAGCCTTGCACCGGCACCGGTTGGCGTGCCGGTGATGATAATGTCACCCGGTTCTAATGAGGTGAAAGTAGATATGTATTCAATTTCCCGCCTGATCGGGAACATCATGTTCGCAAGCTCATCCTGTTGCCGGACCTCTCCGTTTACGCGGGTCATGATGCTTGCTTCGTCAAGCTGCGCTGGATCAGTAAAAGGTGTTAGCCATGGGCCAATGGCACCTGATTTATCCCAGTTTTTGCCTTGTGTGACGTTGAACTTGGCGTGACGAACCCAGTCGCGAATAGTGCCCTCATTACAAAGAGTCAGCGCTCCAATATGGTTATATGCATCGTCTGCTGAAATTCTACGCCCACCCTTGCCAATAATCACCGCAACCTCACCTTCATAGTCGAGCGTATAGTTTTCGGGCGGGCGAACCAGGTTACGCCCGTGGCCGGTGAAGGAGCTAGCAAAACGCGGAAACAAAGACATATGTTTTGGCTGATTACTGCCGTCTTTGTACTCGGCGTTCCGGTCAGGAAAGTTAACGCCAACGCAAATAATTCGGGCCGGGTTTGGCACGGGAATATCATAGGCGAAATCTGTGTGGGTAACAGCCCTGCCTTCTGCTGCTTTTGCCAATGCGTTCAATCCATCAGCCGCGATCACGTCGCGCATGGTTGCCCACTGGGGGAACTCAGGTGACAGAGCGATCATGCCGCCCTCGGCAACAGCACCATAATACTGACGATCGGTGGCGGTGTAGGTGGCGAAGCGCATTGTCATTCTCCTTTGCGAGGCGTTCCCGCGTGGGGCAGCATGTTTTGCCCCTTGCCACTCTTCCACTTCCATGGGGAGAGTAATCTTAGAGACAATTGATTATCATGTTAACTATTATTGAGCTAAAGTTTGTGCTGGCCGGAGTCAACCAAAACTATCTGCCTGCTCTATTTACGATATATGACAGCGGAACATGTTTGGTAGCTGTCTTGGCTTCACTATCGTCGCGTTGGTCGCGAAGATGTGCACAATACCCCAATAAACCTGTGTTATAATCGTGCTATTGTAAAAACTATTCAAGATTTACGTTTGTTTGCCTTCCCGTATTTAGCTGCCACACTATTTTAGAAGTGAAGGACGATGCTGACCGATAGTGAATTGCATTTTGAATTTGTTGCCGACTGCCTGAGCAGTAGTTCATACTAGTAAAATCAACCAGTTAAGGTTGCACGGATAAGATCCTGCGGGGTTTGTAATGCAGAGCGGTAGTTCAATTTGGGCGCGGATGGGCGGGCGATTACCTCGCCGTATATCGTTGCGTGTGTTTATCGCGATTCTGATTATCGAACTGATAATTCTTGTCCCTTCCGTGCTGAGTTTTGAGCGAAACCATCTGCAAAACTTGCGACAACTAACCGATGCGAAGGCGAGCGGGGCCGTCATTCTTGCTATGCATCAGCAAAATCTGGAGGAAAACACGACAGGGCAACCATATAACCTCAGCGCCCTTGACGGGTTGTTAGATGGTACGGCTCTTGTTGGGGCAACTTTGTATTCTGCCGATGGTAAAGAAGAAGGGTCGGTCGGCGTAAAGCCAAAGTACAAATTGCAAGATTTTGTTGGCTATGATGATGGGCGATTTGCCGGCCCTGACCAATACAAAAAGGCATATTTTGAGTTCCCTACGGTGGTCGTGGATGGTGAACATCGTGACACGCTGGTGATCCGGATTCATACCGATGGTTTGTACACCGCAAAGGTGAATTTTGTGCTGCGGATCTTTGGTCTTGTTCTGATCATTGCATTGGTTGTGTGTGGGTCAACGATGTATGTTTTGCATACGTCTATTATCCGCCCGCTTTATCGTATTCGTGATCACCTCGACGCGGTTAGAGATGATCCCGAAAACGCATTGGACCATAAGCTGGATGATTTGCGGGATGATGAGGTTGGGCAGGTTTACCAAAGTATCGACAACCTGTTGGACCGGGTAGCGGCATCGCACCGGGAAGAAGTTGATATGCTAGCAGGGATGATCGAGGAATCTTCGCTCGGTGCAATGGCATATGATGCGGAAGGACGGTTAGAGTATGTAAATGAAGCCTTCGTGCAAATGTGGGGTGGCAACGATAGTGAGGCCTTTGCGATCAATGGGCCTAGATTTCGCAACTCCAACTTCCCTGATGGCGTAACAATGCCGGAATTATTGCGGCAAGGCGCAGAGCCTGAGGTTGAACTGATCCGCGCTGATGGTGAGTTGATACCTTGCGTGATGAACGCAGGTCGATTGCGTGGGCCAAACGGTGCGATTGTTCGGTTTCATGCAACTATTTCAGACATATCCAAACTACTATTGCTGGAAAGCCGTTTTCGCGATGCCATTGAATCCTTTCAAGAAGGGTTTGGTTTGTTTGATCAGGACGACAAATTGGTCGTTTGGAACGAACCATTTGCGGAGACCGCGAAACGTACAGGATTAGTTGCAAAAAAGGATGTTACCTATGAATACATCCTGCGTGGGGCAGCTAATTTCTTTATGGGCGGTTTAAATGAAGCGCTGAAAGAAGCTTGGATTGCAGATCGCTTGCGCCGCCACAACACCCACGCCGTGAACCAGTTTACGGTTCGTGTGACAGAGAGAACTTGGTTAAGCGTCACCGAAACTAGGACAGCGGAACGTGGAACAGCCGTTGTGTTCGCGAATATCACAGAAGCGAAACTACGAGAGAAAGAACTGAGCCAGGCAATTAGCAAATTGCAGGCAGCTCGTGATGAGGCGTTGCACGCTAATAAGGCAAAGTCTGCCTTCCTTGCGAATATGAGCCATGAGTTGCGGACACCGCTAAACGCTGTGATCGGCTATAGTCAGCTATTGAAAGATGACAGCGTTGAGGATGGCAACGAGGCGATTGTTGATGATTTGACCAAGATTGAAGGTGCGGGTCAGCACTTGTTGCACCTGATCAACAACATTCTTGATATATCCAAGGTCGAGGCGGGACATATGGGCCTGCAAGCTGAAACTTTTGCTGTCGCTAGAGTTGTCGAAGATACGGTGTCAATTGTTTCGCAGTTGATAGAGCAGAATGGAAACGTGCTGACAGTGGCTGTCGAACAGGGGCTGGAACCTGTTTATAATGACCAAACCAAACTGCGCCAAAACCTTGTAAATCTATTGGGTAATGCAGCTAAGTTTACTCAAGATGGCGATGTCCGGCTTGACGTTGACAAATGCCAGAAAGACGGTGTTGAGATGCTGCGCTTTGCTGTATCAGATACTGGCATCGGCTTGACGGAAGAGCAGCTTAAGAAACTGTTCCAGCCGTTTGTGCAAGCTGATGCCTCAACAACCCGCGAGTATGGTGGAACGGGGTTAGGGTTGGCTATTTCGAAACATTACGCCGAACTAATGGGCGGTTGGATCAGTGCCACATCTGAGCCGAATGTTGGCAGCCGCTTTGAAATGGTCATTCCTTGTCAGTTGAATGATGGTAGCGCTGCGCAGGCTGAAGAGCCTGATGACGGCCTGTCTGTGCCCGTTAAAAGCGCAGTTGACGAAAAAGCCGCCGGTGCCGATGCTTAATAGTAACGCGATTGCTGCGGGCAAACTGGTCAATTAGTGAGCGGGGAGGGAAGTCAGATGAGTGTGATTTTACTGGTCGAAGACAATGCATTGAACCGCGATATGCTGTCTCGTCGGTTGGACCGTTTGGGGTTTGAAATTCTGATTGCCGTGAATGGTAAGCAGGGCATTGACATGGCCCAGGAACATCAGCCCGATCTGATTTTGATGGATATGAGCCTACCGAAGATAGACGGCTGGAATGCGACCCCTGCGATTAAAGCTGACCCCAGCACAAAGCACATACCAATCATCGCATTAACAGCGCATGCCATGGCAGGCGACCGGGAAAGGGCGTTGGAGGTTGGATGTGATGATTATGATAGTAAGCCGGTCGATCTGCCCCGCTTGCTGTCAAAGATTGGGCAGTTTTTGACCGTTGAAGAGGGCTAAATGTGAGGGGTTCGCCTTCGTTCACCCACGCTCAAACAGACGTTCTGCCATTACGCCCACGCGGGTTTCGATGGCTTCGCACGCGTCGAGGATCATGTCCTCTCTAAATCTGCGCCCAACAATCTGCACGCCAACTGGAAGGCCGTCGTTGTAGTTGGCTGGAATGTTCCCGGCCGGCAGCCCCATATAGTTCATAGAGATGCTGTACATTGCGGCACCCATGACTTCCTCAATGCCCTCACGTCCCTCTGTATCCCGGTTCCATTTGAACGTTGGGGCGAGGAGGAAGGGTGTTAGAACGAGTGGATAATCCTGCAGAAATAGCAGCCACTGACGAATGTGGTGACTGCGGTTTGCCATAGCGAGTAGTAGGTCGTTGCCTTCAAACGGAGTGAAGTATTCTCCATAGGCATCAAAGATCTTGTTAAACTCTTCGGACCCATATTTTCGGACATCATTCAAAAGCAGTGCTGTGGCCTCTCCAAATAGGGCCTGTGCGCCTTCTTTTGCAATTCCAGCCACAGAGGGCGGGTCGACTTCGTGAATTTCATACCCGGCATCTGCCAAGGCGTCCTTGGCTGTGCGTAGTGCCTTATCGACTGCAGGGTGAAGGTCAAATTGGAAAGGGTCACTGGTAAAGGCAACTTTGATGGGCCCGTCTTCTGCAGGGCCTTCAAAAGGCATTGGGACCATCCATGGGTCATGGGCATCATAGGTGATGAGTGATTTCATCGCCAGCCGCACATCTTTAACCTCTCGTGCAATGGCGCCCTGCGTGGACATGACTTGCGATAGCATTCCCCGCTCACCCGGCGCAGTCGGGTTATAGGCCGGAACCCTGCCGAGGCCCGGTTTGACCGTTGCTGCCCCGGTTGCGGTTGCCGGATAACGAAGTGATCCCCCAATGTCATTTCCGTGGGCAATGGCACCCATGCCCGCCATGACAGCGGATGATGCACCACCAGATGACCCCCCCGGTGAAGCCCAGTCATTCCACGGGTTATATGTGCGCCCATGCAGTTCATTTGTTGTTGTGCCGCGATAGGAAAATTCGGGTGTATTGGTGCGCCCAATGACGATTGCGCCCGCATTCTTTAGGTTATTCACAACGGGGGAATTGGCCGGGGCGATTATGTCCTTGAAAGCAGTAACGCCATTTGTCGTTGCGCAACCTGTCTGATCGACGTTCTCTTTGATCGTTATTGGAACACCGTGCAAAGGGCCAACCGGTCCGGAACTGGCCATATGCTCGTCCAGCTTCGCGGCCTCCGCCAAAGCGGAATCGGCCATATCAGCCACAACGGCATTAAGGTGGGGGTTCTTTTCATTCATCCTTTCGATGGCCGCACTTGCGGCCTCAACCGAAGATACCTCTCGCTTTTGGATGAGTTCGGACAACGCGCAGGCGCTTAACCGCCATAAAGATGATTCAGACATGACTTCCCTCGCATACAACCCAATCGGGAGCAGCAAAACAGATAATTATATGGAGATACAGCTTTAAATATAACTAAATGTTTGACTCCCCGCCTGTGTCCGCCAATAGTTTTTATTAAGCTGCACGAATGACAGCCGGAAAACATGGGGAGTACACAATGTTCAAAACAGTAAGACGCGGATTCCTTGCCGGGGCCGCTATGGCGCTGACGATGGGGCTGGTTGTTCCTGCCACAACGACAGCGGCGCAAGCGGAATCAGTGCTAAAGGTCGTCCCACACTCGGGTTTGAAAATTCTCGACCCGATTTGGACCACCGCGTACATCACGCGTAACCATGGTTATATGATTTATGATACGTTGTTTGCGTTAGACGCGAACGGCGAGGTTCAGCCGCAGATGGTCGATACCGTCACACGGTCTGATGATGGCCTGACCATCACGATAACACTGCGTGATGGCTTGTCGTGGCATGACGGTACGCCGGTTACCGCAACAGATACGGTTGCTTCGATCAACCGCTGGGGCGGCAAAGACGCCATGGGCCAAAAGATGATGTCCTTTGTGGATGATCTGTCGGCCACTGATGATAAAACCATGGTGTTCAAGATGAACACGCCAAGTGGTTTGGTTGAATTGGCATTGGCAAAACCATCATCAAACGTACCGTTCATGATGCCTGCACGCATCGCGGCAACACCGGGTGATGAGCAGATTTCTGAGTACATCGGTTCAGGCCCGTTCATGTTTAACAATGATGAATGGGAGCCGGGCACCAAAGTTGTCTATGACCGTTTTGAAGGTTACGTGCCGCGCTCGGATGCGACCTCTGGCTTTGCAGGCGCGAAAGTTGCCAAGGTTGACCGCGTAGAATGGACCCCGATCCGTGACATTCAGCAGGCGGTTAACGCATTGAATGCCGGTGAAGTCGACATCATTGAATCAACACCGCCGGACCTGTTGCCTGCTGTTGATATGGATAAAGCCTATATCAAAGCGCCAAACCCACAGGGTTTGCAGTATACCTTCCGGTTCAACATGCTGCACCCGCCATTCGACAACCCAAAGGTTCGTCAGGCGCTGCTATATGCGTTTAATCAGGAAGATTTCTTGCAGGCGACAATCGGCCATCCTGACTACTATCAGCTTTGTAAAGCGATGTTCGTTTGTGGCCTGCCGTTTGAAACCGACGCACACATGGACGGGTTGCTGGAATCAGACTTCAAAACTGCGCGCGCGCTGTTGGAAGAGGCTGGATATGACGGCACTCCTGTTGTTCTGATGCACTCAACCAATGTGCCAGTTCTGACTAACCTTGCACCAGTTGCTAAGGATCTGATGGAAGCAATCGGCATGAACGTCGACATGCAGTCAATGGATTGGTCAACGCTGGTTGCCCGCCGGTCTAAGAAAGACCTGCCATCAGAGGGTGGTTGGAACGCTTTCGCAACGGCTTGGGATGCTGGTGACTTGTTCAACCCACTTGCCATGGCGTTCTTGAACTCTGGTTGTGACAAGGCGCTGTTTGGCTGGCCATGTGATGAGCAGATCGAAAAGTTGCGCGATGATTTCGCCCGTGCGACCAACTTTGACGATCAAAAAGCGATCGTAGAAGCGCTGCAGAAGCGGTGGACAGAGTATCCAACGCACATCCATCTGGGGCAGTGGAATACACCTTCGACATTGCGCAACAATGTTCAGGGGTATTTGCAGGCTGGCGTTCCAGTATTCTGGAACATCGAAAAGCAGTAATCTAACTGCAAGGGCCGTCGCAACGTTAACCGTTGCGGCGGCCATTTTATCTTTACGTGACGGAGCCCAGTCGTGGCGTTCTATCTGCTCAAGCGATTGCTAGCGACAATTCCAGTGATGTTGTTCGTCGCTGTTTTCATTTTCCTCATCTTAAGACTGACGCCCGGTGACCCTGCTGCAATGATTGCAGGTGACTATGCGAATGACGCACAAATCGCAGAAATTCGGGCCAAGCTGGGTTTGGATGAGCCACTGATTTATCAGTTTGGCGTCTGGATCAGTAACATTTTTCAGGGTGATCTGGGTGAGAGCTTTTTCTTTAAAAAGCAGGTCTCAGAGCTCATCGTTGCAAGGATCGAACCGACGCTATCACTGTCGCTTGTTACCATTTTGCTGACTGTTTCAATCGCCGTTCCAATGGGGGTGATTTCTGCATACCGTCAGGGTAGTTGGTTAGATCGTTTGACAATGGGCTTCTCGGTACTTGGGTTTTCCATCCCGGTATTCGTGATCGGCTTTGGCCTGATCTTTGTATTCTCGCTGCAACTTCAGTGGTTGCCTGTACAAGGATATAATCGAATAGGTGATGGCATCTGGCCATGGTTCCGAAACCTGATCCTGCCCGCAGTCGCGCTTTCGGTTATTTTTGTCGCCTTTATCGCGCGAATGACCCGCACTTCGGTGCTGGAAGTTTTGGGCGAGGATTACATCCGCACCGCCCGCGCCAAGGGGCAGACAGAGACCAAGGTTTTGATCCGCCATGCGCTGCGTAATGCGGCCGTGCCAGTGATCACTGTTATTGGTTTCGCGTTGGCCATTCTGATCGGCGGCGTTGTGGTGACGGAAAGCGTTTTCAACATTCCGGGCCTTGGCCTGTTGACTGTTGATGCGGTTTTGAACCGGGACTTCCCGACAATTCAGGCTGTGGTTCTGTTATTCTCGTTGGTCTACGTTTTGATCAACCTGCTAATCGACCTCAGCTATACGTTTCTTGACCCAAGGATCCGGTACTGATGGCTGACACAATGGAAATGCAGTCACCTGCAAAAATACAGTCGCCCACCAGCCGGGTTCTTCGAAGCCTGATGCGAAACCAGTCAGTATTGATTGGTGGGGCCCTAGTTCTGATCATCACCTTGATGGCAGTTTTTGCGCCATTCCTCGGCACCTATGATCCGAATGACATCACGCCCAAAAACCGGTTAAAGCCGCCGGGGTATGAAACCACTATTCGCGATTATGACGGCAACAAAACCGCGATTACCTATCAGATGGGCACCGATACGCTGGGCCGCGATATTTATAGCCGCGTTGTCTATGGCTCGCGTGTTTCGCTGATCGTCGGGGTTTCGGTTGCAGCAATCTCTATTGTCGTGGGCATGTTCTTTGGCGTTGTTGCTGGGTACTTCCGTTACCTTGATGGGATTATTATGCGGGTGATGGATGGGTTAATGGCCATCCCTGCCATTTTATTGGCCATTGCCGTGGTGTCAGTGTTCAACGCCGGCGTGATGAGTGTGGTCATTGCCATTGTGGTGCCAGAGGTGCCGAGGGTGGTTAGGCTGGTTCGATCCATCGTGTTGTCGATCCGCGAAGAGCCATATGTTGAAGCGGCAATTACAGCAGGCACAAGGGTGCCGACCCTGTTGATACGGCATGTTCTGCCAAACACGGTTGCACCGTTGATCGTGCAGGGCACGTTCATTGTTGCATCGGCGATTATTGTCGAAGCGATCCTCAGTTTCCTTGGCCTCGGTGTGCCCGCGGATGAAATCCCAACGTGGGGTAACATCATGGGCGCTGCACGAGAATCCTTCCAACTTCATCCTCACCAAATCCTATATCCGGGCGTTATCCTTGGCGTGACGGTTTTGGCGGTGAACATGCTTGGCGATGGTCTGCGTGATACGCTCGATCCTCGTTTTGCAAAGCGTATGTGAGGCTGACATGACCGAGACAAACGCAGAATACGTGTTGGAAGTGAACAACCTTACGGTCCAACTGCCAAAGGATGCTGACCGCGATTACGCGGTCAGTGGCATCAGCTTTAACGTCAAACCGGGCGAGATCGTCTGTGTTGTGGGTGAAAGCGGATCAGGCAAATCTGTCACTGCGCAAGCGGTGATGGGATTGTTGCCAAAGGAGTTGACGCCATCGGAAGGGGAAACCCGGCTGGTGGGTGAGGACACCTTGCAGGCCAGTAAACCGCGCCTTCGCGATTTGCGCGGGACCCGGATGGCGATGATTTTTCAGGAGCCGATGACGGCGCTGAACCCTGTTGCCAAAGTTGGTGAGCAAATCGGTGAAGTGCTGGAAATCCATACCGACCTATCCACCGGTGACAGACGAAAACGGGTTCTGGAGATTATGGAGCTGGTACATCTGCCGGACCCTGGCAAGATGATCGACAGCTACCCGCATCAATTGTCTGGTGGTCAACGCCAGCGGATCATGATTGCCACGGCGTTGGTGTTGGACCCGTCGTTGTTGATTGCTGATGAGCCGACCACGGCGCTGGACGTGACGACACAGGCGCAAATCTTGACCTTGGTGAAGGAAATGCAGGAACGCCGAGGCACTGGTGTTTTGTTCATCACCCATGATTTTGGCGTTGTTGCGGATATCGCTGATCGTGTGGTGGTGATGCAGCATGGGAAGATCATTGAGCAGGGTACCCGCGATCAGGTTCTGACCAACCCGAGAGAGCCGTATACGCAGATGCTTATGGCCTCAGTCCCCAGCATGACCCCGCCAGAGAGAGAAGTTGTGGTTGGCGAGCAGGCCATCGAAGTTGTGAAGCTTGAAAAACAGTACGGTAGCGAAGGTCTGTTCGGGAATGGTAGGGTCGTGAGGGCGGCTATGGATGTTGACCTACATGTGCGTAAGGGTGAGACATTGGGCATCGTCGGGGAATCTGGTTCAGGTAAATCAACGGTTGCCCGTTGTATCGCCCGTCTGATTGACCCAACCTCAGGCTCCATCAGCCTGCACGGGACAGAGATTGCGACGCTGCCGGAATCAAAACTGCGCCCGCATCGACGCAAAGTTCAGATCGTTTTCCAAGACCCATATCGGTCGCTTAATCCTCGTAGAACCATTGGTTTGTCGTTGATTGAAGCCCCGGTCAATTTTGGCGTTCCAAAAGATGAGGCGATGAAGAACGCCGGTGATTTGATGGAGCTTGTGGGCCTATCTCGCGATGCATTGGATCGGTTCCCGCACCAATTCTCTGGCGGTCAACGGCAACGTATCTGCATTGCCCGCGCGCTGGCGGTTGAGCCCGATGTTCTGATCGCTGATGAGGCTGTTTCCGCGTTGGACGTCTCAGTCCAGGCTCAGGTGCTGGAACTGCTGGATGACATTCGCCAGAAATACAATCTGGCGATGCTGTTCATTACCCATGATTTGCGCGTTGCGGCACAAATCTGTGACCGCCTGATCGTTATGCAAAAGGGTGTAGTGGTGGAGCAAGGGCAGACTCAGCAAGTGTATTCCAGCCCTTCACATCCCTACACCAAACAGTTGCTGGATGCAGCACCGGGTGCAGATGTTCAATTTGGGTTAGCTGCTGCTGGGTAGCATTGGTTGAATGACTTAGGACAATTGAAAAGGCCCGGCGCTGACACAGCGACGGGCCTTTTTACTCAATCAGCTCTGGGCTAGCTTAAACGCCCGCAGCCTTACTTTCTTCAATGTAAATCTCACGCAGGCGGTTGGCCACGGGCCCCGGAACGCCTTCGCCTAATGTCACGCCGTCGATTTCCACAACTGCAGTGACGAAGGTTGAGGCCGCGGTGACAAAGGCTTCGTCGGCGGCTTGTGCCTCGGCGACAGTAAAGGCGCGCTCTTCGACTTTCATCTGCGCCTCTTTGGCGAAGCGAAGAACCGCTGCGCGGGTGATGCCGTGTAGGATGTCGTTGGAAAGATGGCGGGTGATGATTACGCCGTCTTTGATGATGTAGGCATTGTTCGAGGTGCCTTCGTTCACCAGTCCTTCATCATCGGTCAGCCAAGCGTCGTCTTTGCCAGCGGCTTTAGCCTCCATCTTGCAGAATGATGGATACAGAAGCTGCGTGGTTTTGATGTCGCGGCGGCCCCAACGCTCATCATGGATGGAGATGACTTTCAGGCCGGTTTTGGCGGCGGGGGAGTTCACCAGATCTTTCGCCTGCGTAAACATCACGATGGTCGAAGGTGCGCCCTCTGCCCAGACAAAATCACGGTCGCCGGCGTTGCCGCGTGTGATCTGGAGATAGATCATGCCGTTGTCGAGGTTGTTCTTTTCCATCAACCCGCGATGGGCGGCCAGCAGCTCTTCGTCAGAACAGGCGTGATCCATGCGCAATTCGCCGAGCGAGCGTTTCAGGCGAACTTCGTGGCCTGCGTAGTCGATCAGCTTGCCGTCGATGACGGAAGTGACTTCATAGACGCCATCGGCCATCAGGAAGCCACGGTCAAAGATGCTGATCTTGGCGTCTTCCTCGGGTAGGTATTCGCCGTTTACGTAAACT
The DNA here is from genome assembly GCA_049600095.1 of Pikeienuella sp. Taxonomy (GTDB): domain Bacteria; phylum Pseudomonadota; class Alphaproteobacteria; order Rhodobacterales; family Rhodobacteraceae; genus Pikeienuella. The sequence goes on from JBMYPG010000002.1 coordinate 28,813, forward strand.
ATTCTGCTCATGGTTATCCCCAAAGTTCGGCTGATGGCGGGTGAACGCCCTTTTCGTCAAAGGTCAGCGGGTGGTCGCGGTCGGCGGCCAACAACAATGGCCCGTCAAGGTCAGTAAAGGCGGCACCCTGCGCCACCAGCGTCGCCGGGGCCATGCCCAGCGACGATCCGATCATGCAGCCCGCCATGATTTTGAACCCTTCGGCACGGGCCGCATTGCGCAGTTTCAGCGCCTCTGTCAGGCCACCGGTTTTATCAAGCTTGATGTTGATCATGTCGTATTTGCCGACCAGTCGTTTCAATGACACGAGGTCATGGCAACTTTCATCGGCGCAGATAGGCAACGGGCGGGTAATGCCTCGTAATGCTTCATCATCCGCAGCTGGCAAGGGTTGTTCGACCATGGCGACGCCCTTTTCGACCAGTAGGGGCGCGATATCCTGATACAGCTCAACCGACCAGCCTTCGTTCGCGTCGACGATAATTTTCGCTTCGGGCGCGCCGCGACGAACAGCGTTCAGCCGTTCCATATCATCCGAACCAGCGCCCAATTTGATTTTCAGTAAGGGGCGGTGAGCGTTTTTACGGGCCGATGCTTCCATTTCCGCGGGGGCGGCCAATGACAACGTATAGGCAGTGATTTCCGGGCCGGGGGGGGCGATGCGTGCCAACTCCCAAACCCGGCAATGATGGGCCTTGCTGTCCAAATCCCAGAACGCGCAATCAAGCGCGTTCCGGGCGGCGCCGGGGGCCATCGCTTCTTGCAGGCCTTTACGGCGGCAATCGGGGTTGCAGGCCAGAAATGTCTCAATATCCGCGATGACACCTTCGACGGTTTCACCATAACGGGCGTAGGGCACGCATTCGCCCACGCCCCGGAAGCCACCGCTTTCAAGCTCCACCGTCACAACCCGCGCTTCAGTGCGCGAGCCACGAGAGATGGTGAAAACCCCGGCGATGGGAAAAACGTCTTCGCGGACAGTCCATTTCATGGTCAACGCTCCTTAGCTGAGTGCGTCGACCAAACGACCAGCGCCGTGGCGGAATGGGTCAACGCATGGCATGCCCATTTCTTCCTCGGTCTGTTTCAGATAGGCGACGGCCTCTTCCTCGGACATATGCTGGGTGTTGATCGAACAGCCGATGGAGGTGACGGCGGGGTTCACAACCTTGGCCAGCGCCTCGGCCAGCGGGCGCAGGGCGGCGAGGCCCGGAGACACGTAATGTGGCAGGCCGCGCATATGGGTGCGGGTTGGTTCGTGGCACAGGACCAGATGATCGGGTGCGCCGCCGTGTACCAGCGCCATGGTCACACCGGAATATGACGGGTGGAACAGGCTGCCCTGTCCTTCGATCAAATCCCAGTGATCTTCGTCGTTGTTCGGCGTGATGGTTTCAACAGCGCCGCCCATGAAGTCGGCGACAACAGCGTCAAGCGGAACACCGTCGCCAGTGATCAGGATGCCAGTCTGGCCAGTGGCGCGGAAATCGGCGTTCATGCCGCGTGCGCGCATTTCTTTTTCCATTGCCAATGCGGTGTACATTTTACCGCAAGAACAGTCGGTGCCGACAGCAAGGATGCGTTTGCCCGTGCGTGGTTTGCCATCGCCAATCGGGTACTGGACGGTCGGCAGGCGCACGTCATGCAGTGTCTGACCCGTACGTGCGGCAGCCTCTGTCAGTTCTGGTTGATCACGCAGCAGGGTGTGGAGGCCTGCGGCCACGTCCATGCCTGCTTCCATCGCCTGAACCAATACAGCCTTCCAAGCGTCAGAGATCAGGCCGCCACGGTTGGCAACACCAATAACGAGCGTTTTGGCACCAGCGGCGACGGCTTCGTCAATGGTCAGGTCGGTGATGCCCATGTCGGCATTGCAGCCTTCCATACGGAACTGGCCAACGCTGGCCTCTGGGCGCCAGTCTTTGATGCCCTGAGCGACCTTGGCCGCCAATGCGTCGGGCGCGTCGCCCAAGAATAGGAGATATGGCTGTTTTAGCATGGGATCGCTCCGTTCATTGCTGGCCTTTTGGGCGCGAAAATTACTGCGCGGATTCCGTCGATTTTGGGTGCCAGAGTCAAGTCAGCAGTTGCTGGCACCATTCATTTGCAAGAAACTGGCAAAATGACCGAGTTAAGAGGTACTTGGTGATTAATATACTGCCACACGGAAAGATGTTCGAATTATCTTCGATTATTTCGCAATCGCAGCACGTTTTCTACGCTTGCTTTTCTACACTTAACCGTTCGATAAGACGCTCGCGGGCTGAAGGCGGGCTATGGGCGTTGAAGGCCGGGGCAACCCAGTGTTTTAGGAAATGGCCGGTCATGCGCAGCCCCTCTGCCACGCTGGCGTTGCTGTGCCCGCCGAGAAAACCGGGCAGGGATAGCATGCGATCTGCATAGGGGGCGCCAGCATCGCGGCTAACTGCGCGGCCTGATTTTGGGGAAACATATGCCAAATCATCTGATGACCCGGTTGCTGCGCATCTCGAAAGCTCCAGTGGAAAACCTAGCTCAGACAGCAACATAATCTCCCACGCGACGTAAGCCTCTCTCCAATCCGTTGTCTGGCCCAGATTGTCGATCAGGCCGACCGTGGCGGCGTAGAAATCCGGGTGGGGTTCACGTTCGGCCAACCAAGCCGTTAGCAATGCTGCAATGGCGTTCATTGCTGCCAGAGCATCGCCGTCACCAAGCAACGCGCCCGCGCGGGAACGTATTGGCTCTATGCGATAGGCACCTAAATGTTCCTCTAACCTTGCGCGCCATTCCAGTGATAGCTGTGCGCCGGGTTGTAGGATTGGGGCCATGCGACGGGATCCGCCACCACGCACAACGCCAGCATGGCGCCCGTGCTCTGCCGTAAAAACATCTATGATCGCAGCGCTCTCTCCATGTTTTCGCACGGTGAGCAGGACGCCTTCGTCTCTCCAGTCCATGAATGCAGCTTATCGGGTTTTCGTGCTGGCCGCAGCGACGGAATGGATATTTGTGGAACAAAGATGATGTTAATCAATTGTAAACTACTTCGGAGCAGCCTGATGAAGAGGTGCAAGCTGGGAAGCCAATTGCCGTGAACGAAGATGGCCCCCTCTGCCATTCGTTGGCGGTGAGGGTTTTTGGCGATCTTCAAGCCATCTTTGTTCTCTAAATATCCAAAAGACATTTGCATGCAAACGCAACGCTCGCAGGGCGATTTTGGCGATTGGGCTATTGGCCGAAGTGTTGCGCCAGCGCGATCCAGATCGGCATGGTGATGAGGGCAGCGCCAGTTTGTAGGGTTACGGCAGCGGCGTAAAGTTGCGCATCGCCACCCATTTTGCGGGCGAGTAAAAAGCCGTTCATGGCACTTGGCACCGCGGCACAAATGATGGCGACCTGAAAGCTGAACCCGTTGAGGCCGGTGATTTGGGCAACGCAGATCAATACGATTGGTGCGATGATGAGTTTTAGGATCATCGTGATTAATGCCGCAAGCCCGGCCGCCATCGCAGCCCGCAGGCGCAAGGCGGCACCGATGGCGAGCATGCCAATGCTGAGGGCGGCCCGGCCCAATAAGTCGAGCAGGGTTTCGACAGGCTCCCATAACTCCAACCCTGTGACATTCAAGGTTACGCCAATAACGCAGCCCCAAATAAGTGGGTTGGCGAGAACCTGTTTTAATGCGCCGATAACGCCGCCGCCCTTACCGCTGCCATAAGCGGTCATCACCACGATAGAGAGGACATTGGACAAAGGCGCAAGCACGGCCAGTGAAACGGCCACCAGTGCCACGGCAGAATCGCCATACAGATTTAACGCGACAGCAAGCGCGATGAAGCCATGCCAACGGACAGAGCCCTGAAAAACCGAGGTGAAAGAAGGGTCTGTTAAGCCAGCGGTTTTGCGCAGAATGGGGCGGAGAGCGAAGGTTAGCGCGGTCATAATCAACATCATCGTGACCATTGTGACAGCCATTGTCGCAGATTCGCCGACGGGGATTTCTGCTTTCGCTAGGGTGATGATCAGCATTGAAGGGAACAAGAGCCAATAGCTGAACTGTTCAACGGATACCCAATGTTCCTCTGGCGTCAGGCCGCTGCGACGTAGCCAGAGGCCAAGGCCGATCAGCGCGAAAATGGGCAATAAAGCGTAAAGGACGGGGATCATGATGAAAGGTCTAGCGGTGGATCGCAAAGCCCGCAACTGCGTGAGGCGCATATCGGCAATGCGTAGTTACTCAGCCACTGGCATTGGGGCTGTGCATCAGTCATAGTTCGGTCTTCTCAGAGCAGAGCGAACATGAACCGCCAGAAACTTACCGATTTTTTGGTTTTAACGATCATTGGCCTGATTGGCGGCGGTGTTGCGCTGTACCTTGGAGCGCCGATGCCGTTTCTGTTGGGCGGGCTGGCGCTGTCGGCCTGTTTAACCATCGCGATTTATGCGCAGACGGGCCGAGAAGTTTGGTATCCGCAACCGTTACGGCGCAGTTTCGTTGCCGTGATCGGCGTTATGATCGGGGCTTCGTTTTCGCCGGCATTTATGGATGTCCTACTTACGCTTTGGTTATCCATGTCTGTCATGCTGTTGTTCGTTGTGACGGCACACGCGCTGAATTATCAGATTTTACGCCGGTTTGGTGGCTATGACCGGGTGACAGCATTGTTTGGAGGCATGCCTGGCGGGTTGGTTGAGGCCGTAACAATGGGCGAGGCCGCCGGTGGTGATGCCAAGACGCTGAGTGTTCAGCATTTTGCCCGTATTGTAATCGTTGTGGTGACTGTGCCCCTGCTGTTCTTCCTGTGGTCAGGTCAAACAGTTGGAAGTGCTGCAGGGCAAAGTCTTGCAGTTGAAGGGTACGGTTTGGCTGACCTTGGGTTTGTTGCTGTCATTGCCTTTGTCGGATTATGGCTTGGCCCCCGTATTCGTTTGCCTGCTGGGCATTTGATGGGCCCCTTATTGTTGAGCGCCATAGTGCATGCCAGCGGGGTATATTCGCTTAACAGTCCGGTTTGGTTGCTTTCTGCGGCTCAGTTGGTCGTTGGCGTCGGTCTGGGCGCATTGTTCGCCGGAGCAACGGGGCGACAATTGCTGCGGGCCTTTGGGTTTGCCGCCGTGATGGTCAGCGCCATGTTGATGATCGCGATGGGCTTTGCCCTGACGTTGAGCCAGTGGACCGGCCTGCCCATTGATGCCCTATTTATCAGCTTTGCACCGGGCGGTGTGACTGAGATGGGATTGATTGCGTTGAGCCTCGGTGTGAGCCCGGTGGTAGTTGCTGCGCATCACCTTGTGCGGATCATTATGACCGTTTCGGTGGTCAATTTTGTATTGAAATCACCCGGCTTCAAGAAAAGGCCCTGAGCCGCAAAACTTACCCTGTTGTGCATTCAGGGCCTCGATACTTGTTGAACAAAGGAGATGTGCGGTTGCTATTTCCGCGTTCGTTTTGCCTTTTTGGCCATTTTCGCGCGTTTGATTTTTGCGCGGCCCTGTTTTGGTCTTGCGCCGCCTGCACGCCTTGCGCCGCGCGCAGGTTTGCCAAAGCCTTCGACCTCAATCAGTTCAAACAGTAGCCCACCGGTTAGGGGCGTTGCCTCTGCCAGACGCACCGTCGCGCGCGCACCCGGGCTGATGGATTTGCCCGACCTTTCGCCTGTCAGGCGGCTGTTGGTCGCGTCGAAATGGAAATATTCCGTGCCGAGCGAAGAAACTGGGATCAGGCCGTCAGCGCCATTTTCATCAAGCTTCACAAAGATGCCAAAGCGGGCAACGCCAGCAACACGGCCCGTGAATTCAGCGCCCTGCCGGTCAGACAGATAGGCCGCTAAGTAACGGTCGGTGGTATCACGCTCGGCGACCATGGAACGCCGCTCTGTTGTGGAAATATGCTCGGCTGTGGATTTCAAGTGCTCTTCGTCAGTGGGGCTAAGTCCGTCTTTTCCCCAACCGTGCGCGGTGATCAGTGCGCGGTGGACGATGAGATCAGCATATCGGCGGATGGGGGATGTAAAGTGGCCATATGACCGTAGTGCCAAGCCGAAGTGGCCAAAATTATCTGGTGAATAATAGGCTTGGGTCTGTGCGCGTAGAACGGCCAGATTGATTAACTCTGCATCTTTGGTATCGGCTGCGGCGTCCAGCAGGTTGTTGAGATGCCGGGTTTTCAGGACTTGGCCCTTGGCCAATGTCAGGCCGGACTCAGCCACTTGTTCGCGCAGCGCATCGAGCTTTAGCGGGTTGGGTTCTTCGTGAACCCGATAAAGTAATGGGCGCTGCTTTTTCTCCAACGTCTCGGCTGCGCAAACGTTGGCTTGGATCATAAATTCTTCGACCAGCCTGTGGGCATCAAGACGGTCACGGAATTTGACCGAGGTGACACGACCCATTTCATCCAACTCAATGCGCCGCTCGGGCAGATCGAGGTTTAGGGGGGCGCGGTTGTTGCGTGCGGTAGCCGCCGCTGCGTATGCAGCGAAAACAGGTTTCAGAACCGATTCCCATAGCGGCGCACATTGTTCGTCAGGCTCACCATTCGCTGCGGCCTGTGCTTGCTCATATGTCAGCGATGCGGGTGATCGCATGATGGCGCGATGGAAACTGTGGCTGCGTTTAACGCCATCAGCCCCAAGAACCATGCGAACAGCAAGGCAGGGGCGCTCTACCCCTTCGTGCAGAGAGCAAAGGTCGCCGGATAGTTCCTCTGGCAACATTGGGACAACACGATCCGGGAAATAGGTGGAGTTACCGCGCTTGCGGGCCTCGCGGTCTAATGCCGAGCCGGGTGTGACGTAATGGGCGACATCGGCGATGGCGACCCAGACGACGTGACCGCCTTTGTTCGTTGGGTCATCATCGGGCGCAGCGCAGATTGCGTCATCATGATCGCGCGCATCTGCCGGGTCGATGGTGATGAGGGGTAGATCACGCAAGTTCTCACGTCCCTTGAGGCCTTCAACCGGTTTTGCACCGGTTGCTTCGGCTAATGTATCCTCCGGGAATACATTAGGGATGTCGTGTGTGTGAATGGCGATAAGCGAGACAGAGCGCGCGGCGCTGGGGTCGCCTAGCCTTTCGACAACCTTACCTTTACGCAGACCCATACGGGGGCCGGGTAGGGCTTCAACCTCAATCAATTCGCCTTCTTTGGCGCCCATCACATCAACGGCCGCGATTACGATCTCATCTGTCTTTCTGTCGACCGGTACCATGCGCCCACCGCCACCTTCGGCGCGGAAGACCCCCAATGATCTGCGTGCGCCGCCTCGGATTTTCTTGATCAGCCGTGCTTCGTAACCTTCTTCGCCCGCCTTGCGCATTTTGGCGAGCATACGGTCGCCTTTACCAAGTGCTGGGTCGCTGCGCTTTTCAACCACGATGATGCGGGGGGCGGGGCCTTCGTCATCCCATTGCGCCGGTTCGGCCATCAGATCGCCATCACGGTTCGGCCCGATCACGGTCAGCATCGCGACCGGAGGCAGTGCGCCATCACCGCGAAATGCCTTGCGGCCGGTTTTCTTGAGGCTGCCATCGGCGTGCATTTCACGCAAAATGCGCTTTAATTCGATGCGCGCATTCCCTTTGATCCCAAAGGCACGGGCAATGTCGCGCTTTGAAGCTTTTTCAGGATTTTCTCGCACCCAGGCGAGAATGTCGGTTTTAGATGGGATATGGCTCATTCGCCCCCTATGACTGAGGTGAGCGATAAGGTCCAGCGAGGGAGAGTGTGATGGCGACTGCGCCGGTGGATTTTCTGCATGATGTGACATTTGGGGATATTCCGGCTGAGCCATTGGTTGGGGCACATCGCAGCATTCTGGATTTGATCGGCGTGGCGGCGGCTGGATCGCAGACGGCGCTTAGCCGGATTATTCGCGACCATGCTGCCGGGCACTTTGGTGCTGGTGGGGCCTCAGCCCCGATGATCTTTGATGGGCGCGCAGTCAGCCCGCAAGGCGCAGCGCTGGCTGGTGGTATGACAATCGACAGCATTGATGCCCATGATGGGTATAAGCCAGCGAAGGGGCATATCGGTTGTGGTGTGCTGCCTGCACTGCTGGCTTTCGCTGCCGCAGAAGGTGTCACTGATGGGCAGGAGTTCATTGCCAGTTTTGTCGTTGGTTATGAAATGGCGGCGCGGCTTAGCGTTGCCTTGCATGGAACGGTTAGTGACTATCACACTTCTGGTGCTTGGATTGCGGTTGCTTGTGCTGGGATTGGTTCCCGGATCATGGGGTTGGACGCACTGCAAACCCGTCATGCGATGGGCATAGCGGAATATCACGGGCCGCGTAGTCAGATGATGCGCTGTATTGATCACCCGACGATGTTGAAGGATGGGTCCGGTTGGGGAGCGATGGCCGGGGTTTCTGCGGCTTATTTGGCTCGCGACGGGTTTACCGGTGCGCCTGCGCTGACAGTTGAGTATGCGCCTGAATATTGGAAGGATCTTGGCAATAACTGGCTGACCCATGTTCAGTATTTCAAGCCGAGCCCTGTGTGCCGATGGGCGCAACCACCGACCGAAGCTGTTCGTACCCTGCGAGCCGAACATAGCCTGACATCAGAGATGGTGGAGCGGATCGAGGTGTCGACGTTCCATGAGGCGGTTAGGTTAGCGACGCGGCGGCCCGAAACGACCGAGCAGGCGCAATATAGCCTGCCCTATCCGGTGGCTGCTGCAATGGTGCGTGGTCAGGTTGGCCCGGCAGAGGTGGCACCAGAGGCATTTGACGATCCTGAAATTCAGCGATTGGCCGATGGTATGGAGTTGATCGAAAGTGGCGCGTTTAATGAACCCTTTCCCTTACACCGGATCGCAGAGGTTACGTTGGTTTTGAAATCGGGCGAGCGTATTTCGAGCGGGCCGACGGAGGCGCGAGGCGACCCGGAAGACCCGTTGTTGATGGAAGAGTTGGAGCAAAAGTACCATGCTTACGCTGACCCGGTGCTTGGTTCAGCGCGGGCTGGTCGGGTTCAGAACGCTGTGAAAGAGCTGTTTCAAGGTGGCTCGGTTGAACAGCTTGCGGCTGAATTGGGTGCGCTAGCGAAAGTGCAAACAGGCTAGTTCTGAGGTGGACTAGACTTTCAAATGGGCACGGCATAACTTTCATTTATCGTATAGGTTGTTTATTGAAAGTGCCCGTTTTGAACATGATAAATACTACAAAAGCCTTCGCATTTATTGCCATTCTTACCCTTGTGGCCTGTGCCAAGCCACCAGTGCCCGACGTTGTGGGGCAGCCGGTTTATCATGGCGTCCCGACAACTTTGTCGCCTAAATTCACCTCTGACCCGTTGCCGATGTCGGTTGATAGATCGCGGCAGGACTACCTGAAATCTGGCGTTCCGCTGTACTTTTTTATTGAGGAAAATGGACGACATGCGACGTGGTGGATGTGTAATAGCGCCGGTGATTGCGATGTGGATTTGCAGGCAGCTTTGGCAAGGGCACGCTCTTATTGTGAAAATGTTCGACTAGGTTCCAAATGCTATTTGGATATGGTCGGCATCACACCGTTGGGCCCGAAAGCGGAGGAGGCAAAAGGTTATACCTATACCCATTGGTTCGCGGAGGATGTTGAACGCAAAGGGGTAGATGACGCCAAGGGTCTTATCATCCATTTCCCCGGTTATAATGGCTGGATGACGGATCGGCCCAATTTTTGGCGGCGAGAGGAAGAAACCTTTGTTCCCCGCCATATTCGTGGCTTGGGTGCGCGCAATTGGGATGTGCAAGTTGTAAACCTGAACCCGACTGACCGTGCATATTTATATGATGAGAATGGGTTACTGGCAGCGGTTGCAAAAGAACGGATCAGCGAAGCGCGCGCGTTAGGATATGATCACGTGATTTTATCCGGGCATTCCCGCGGCGGGTCGGAGGTTGTTCGCGCAATCGGTGCAGGCGCGAAGCCTGATGCCGTAATCCTTTCAGAACCGACGGGGCTGGGCCCGGATATTGGTTTGGATGGAGAAGATGCGAATTACGGTAACCGCCGTATAACGTCGCTGACCGAACATTTAGATAAAGCCAGGGATGTGCCGGTTCTAATGGCTTGGTTCGCCAAAAGCTCCTGGTTCGATCGGGTTGGCAAAGATGCATTTGATGACTCTGCCAAAGACAGGCAAGCGCCGCTGTCATTATTGGCCCGACCAGCAGGGTTCACCGGCCATGGTGCCGTAGGATACCCACGGTTTGATGCTGTTTGGGGCGGGTGCATTGATCAGTTCATAAGTGGTGGGGATTTTGATGATTGTATACCAAATCAGGTAGACGAAGATGACCCGGCTATGTGGGCGACTGCTGCCCCGTTGATCAAGGCTGGCTTTAAAAAATTTGAAGCTGATGAAGTGAAAGCCCGGTTGCTTGGCAAGGTCATGTGCAAGTTTGATCCGGTTACCGGAAAATTGAGCAAGCAAGCCATATGTACGCTGTTTGAAGAGGATCAAAGATTGGCGGCGGGGGCACCGGGCATTGTCGATAACGTCGTTAATATCGCGCCGATCGAATATACTGAGGATGGTTATTGCAAATATGACAACGTATCAGTTGGGCCGCCTGAGATATGTTTTTCTATGTACTTCAAAGACGATCTGGTGGTGATTAGCCCAAGGGGGGCTCAAACAATTTATTGGCAGCAGATCACTGATCGCAAAGAATTGTCCGAAATGGATTGGACCTGCGAAAGCTACGACGGTGGCTATTCTTGTGAGCGAACTGGGGAGGGCGACGCCTAGATAGGCGCCGCCGTTTTTCGGCATTACCCAGCCAGACGTTTTCGAGCAGCCTCATATTCGGCGGAGAGTTGATCAACTGCTTCGCCGGCACCACGTATTTGGTCGATTGGACCGATGCCTTGACCACAACCCCAAATGTCTTTCCACGCTTTGGCATCATTGCCAGACGAGAAGTTGGTTTGGGTTGGATCAGAAACCGGAAGGTTGTCAGGGTCTAAGCCCGCATTGACGATGGAGGGGCGAAGGTAGTTGCCGTGCACGCCGGTAAAGAGGTTGGTGTAAACGATGTCTTCGGCACCGCCGTCAACAATTGCCTGTTTGTACTCCTCGGTCGCTCGTGCCTCATGCGTCGCAATGAAAGGCGAGCCGATATAAGCGAGGTCCGCGCCCATGGCCTGTGCCGCCAGCACCGAACCACCGGTAGAGATAGAGCCGGACAAGAGCAGCGGGCCATCCCACCACGCGCGGATTGTGTTTACCAACGCAAACGGGGACAGCATACCAGCGTGGCCGCCAGCACCCCATGCAACGGCGATCAGGCCGTCGGCACCTTTTTGCACGGCTTTGCGGGCGAATTTGTCGTTGATGACATCATGGAGAACAATTCCCCCTACGGTATGCATCGCGTCGTTCACATCCTCACGCGCGCCCAGTGACGTGATGGTGATCGGCACTTTGTATTTCATGCACATTTCTAGGTCATGCATCAGCCGGTCGTTTGAGCGGTGCACAATTTGGTTCACGGCAAAGGGCGCAGCCGGATTATCTGGATTGGCCTGATTGTGGCGGTCCAACTCCTCGGTAATCTCTTTCAACCATTCCTCTAGCTGTTCAGCCGGGCGGGCGTTTAGCGCTGGAAAGCTGCCAACGATGCCCGCCTTACAGTGGGCGATAACCAGCTTGGGGTTTGAGATGATGAACAAAGGCGCGGCGACAACGGGAATGCGCAGGCCCTGTAGCTGTGCAGGTAAAGCCATGGATGATCCTTAAGCTGGTCAGTTCGTTAGACAGGAGAGATTTCAACCGCGACGCCATTAAAGGCAGCGTTGCCCGTTACCGGGTCAATGCGGGCGTCATCGGTCATGTCGTTAATTGATATGGTTGGCGTGGCCGAAGCAGCGCTAATCCGCCCGTTACGTTGCCCCCAACCCTGAGGCGCAGAAACAACACCGGGTGCCATTGTGTCAGTGATTTCAGCAGGCATAACGGCCTCGCCGGTGCGGGTCGTAACGCGTACATCTGCTTCGTCGGTAATACTCAGTCGCGCTGCATCATCTGGATTGATTTGTAGCGTGCAACGGTTGCGTCCTTTGACCAAACGCGGTGCATTTTGGGTCCAGCTATTGTGGCTGCGCGACTGTCGCCGCCCTATCATCACCATACCCTGAATAGGTTCATGGGCCAGCAGGCGTGGCAGGTCATCAAGGAAAACATCCGGGGCTAGATTGATATTACCATCTGGCGTCTCGATCCGTTCAGCCAAGCTGGGAACCAGTGGGCCGAGGTCAACTTGGCCATCCTTAGCCTGTAGTGCCGCAAGCGAGGCAGCATCAGGATGGTAGCCTTTCGATAGAATGCCATCCAGCATCTCGCTCGGCGATGGGCCAATGTCGTTTGCGCCGGTTAGTGCATTGGCCAAGCGTGCGTAAATCTGCCATTCGGGGATGACGCCTGCGGGGGCATCAAATAGCGCATCTGCATAGCCTGCTGTGTTTCGAACCGCCATTGTGTGGAACACCATGTCATAAACGGGTTCCTCCAAGGCCACTGTGCCGGGCAGGATTAGGTCGGCGTGGCGTGTCGTGTCATTTATGTGGATGTCGACGGACATCATGAAATCCAGATTAGCCAGTGCCGCCTCTATCCGCCGCCCGTTTGGGGCGGTCAGAACCGGGTTGCCGGCGACCGTTATTAACCCCTTAATCTGGCCATCACCGGGGGTTTCCATTTCCTCGGCCATCACGCTGATCGGGAATTCACCATTGTATAGTGGCGCACCAGAGACGCGGCTGCGTTTTTCAGGATAGGTACGAGCGCGGCCTTTGCGGCTGGTCATGCCGATGTAATCAAAGGCTGGCGTGGTGAACATTGCGCCGCCCGGCGAGTCGAAATTGCCGGTGATGATGTTCAGGGCATTCGTTGCCCATTGGCAAAGGCCGCCAAAGCTTTGCGTTGAGGCACCCATGCGCGAGTAGACTGCGGCGCGTGGTGCGTTGATTAACTCATGAGCCATTGTGCGGATGGTTTCTGCACCGATACCTGTGCGTGCCGCAGCTATTTCCGGGGTGAATGGCGCGGATGCGTTACGCAATTCTTCGATGCCAATGGTGGATAGGGAGCCGGTGTTAACCGCGTTGGCTTCAAACACTTCGCGGATAAGGGACAGAAGGAGGAATGCATCGGTTTCCGGCTGAATGAAATGATGCTCGTCGGCCTTAACTGCCGTTTCAGTACGGCGGGGGTCAACGACAACCACCTTGCCGCCTAATGCCTGAATCGCCCGCATCCGCATCGGGAAGTTCGGCGCGGTCATCATGGAGCCGTTGGAAACAACTGGGTTGCCGCCGATAATCAACAGATGGGTTGTGCGATCCAAATCAGGCACCGGGATCAGCAACGGGTGGCCCAACATATGGATAGAGGCAACATGATGCGGGATTTGATCGGCAGTGGCAGAGGAATATCGATTAGCGGTGCCGACAGCCTTGGCCAATCGGGGGAGTGACAGCATATTTCCGAATTTATGGGCGTTCGGATTACCGTAATACATACCCATGCCGTTGCGCCCATGTGCGTCTTGCACCGCGCGAATGCGAGTCGCGGCGAAGTCTATGGCTTCTTCCCAACTAATCTCCTCCCACTCCTCGCCCTTTTTGCGCAGCGGGGCGGTCACGCGATCAGGGTCGGTACGAAAGTCTTGGAGGGCAACCGCCTTGGGGCAGATGTGGCCCCGTGATAGCGGGTCCTCAGCATCAGCACGGATAGAAATGACGTTCTGATCATCATGCTCGATGATCAACCCGCACATCGCCTCACAAATATTACACGTCCGGTAATGTTTAGGCACCGTATCCTCCCCGCAGATTCAGTTGACGTATACGTCAAGTCAATTAGGGGGCATGAATGACTGAATTGCAAGCCCCGAATGGTTTGTCTGATTGAATTGATCTGGATGGCATTTGGAATGCATCGACAAAGATGCGCTGAGAGATATAGTGACTGGATGCGATATCTCCTACTTGCTTTACTCACGATGTTCTCGGTTCCCGCCGCTGCCGAACCGGCAAAGCGGTTGTTTGGGGCGGCGTTGGAGCCATCGTCGCAAGCAGCCTCGCCCGAGGGATCCTATGCCAAAGGGTGTTTGGCTGGTGGGGCTGAATTGGCCATCACCGGGCCAAGTTGGCAGGCAATGCGGTTGGAGCGGAACCGGAATTGGGGGCATCCCGATTTGGTCGCCTTTATCGCCAGGCTGGGCGAGCAAGCACAGGCAGCGGGTTGGCCGGGTTTGTTGGTTGGTGATCTTAGTCAACCGCGCGGCGGGCCGATGATTTCTGGCCACCGTTCGCACCAGATTGGCCTTGATGCCGACATATGGATGCGACCGGGTGAGGACCGAGAGCTAAGCCGTGCAGAGCGGCGCGATCTAAGCTCCTTTACTGTTGTTGCGCGAAACAGGTTGGGCGTGAACGCTGCTTGGACGCCTGAACATGCGCAGGTTATTCGTGCTGCTGCCTCAGACCCTGCTGTTGCAAGAATATTCGTGAATGCGGCGATCAAGCGCGAGCTTTGCGAAAGCACAGTAGGCGACCGCGCCTGGTTGCGAAAAATTCGGCCATGGTGGGGGCATGACCATCATTTCCATGTGCGTCTTTCTTGCCCTGTTGGCTCATTCGGATGCGCAAATCAGGCACCTCCGCCAGCCGGCGACGGGTGCGATGCTACGCTGGAATGGTGGTTTAGCGACGAAGCGCTGAACCCAAAGCCAAACCCGGACAAGCCCAAGCGTAAGCGCAAAGAAATTGTGCTGGCTGATCTGCCTCAGGCATGTGAAGCGGTTCTAGTGGCGGAGTAATCAGTAAAGAGTGGTGGTGTTTTAATGTCGCCATCTGTCCGCAAGCTGCCGTGACCATGCTACCCGGTTTGAATTACTTCAGACATAGTTCGGGATGGTTATAGCATCTGATATCTCAGCCTCCTTTGCCCTTCTGAACTTACTGGGCGCGGTTGCCCTATTGTTATGGGGCTTGCGTATGGTCTCAACTGCCGCGTCGCGCACCTTTGGCGTTGGGCTGCGCCGGATGCTGAATGTTGCGATGGCTTCTCGCCTGCGCGCATTGGGGTTTGGTGCCGCAACTGCAGTGGTTATGCAGTCGTCTACCGCCGCTGTGATGATGGTTGCAGATTTCACCGGGCGGGGTTTTGCATCGCTTGGCGCTGGATTGGCTGCAGCGCTGGGCGCGGACCTCGGGTCAGCCGCGTCCGTCATGATATTGAGCTTTGACTTAAGTGCATTGATCCCTGTTTTGGCCATAATGGGGTATCTGCTGTTCAAACGTTCAAGTGTCAAACAATGGAGGAGCGCGGGTCGGGGTTTAATCGGATTGTCTATTGTCCTTCTTGCACTACAGTTGATCTTTGCCTCCACCGGGCCGATGCGGGAATCGACAACTTTAGCTACTGTGTTCACGGCCCTTGCCGATGAGCCGATGTTAGCGCTGTTGGTCGCGGGTCTTACCACATGGGTTGCGCATTCCAGCTTGGCGATGGTGTTATTGATCGGGTCGTTGCTTGTGTCAGGCATACTGTCAGGGCCTGTCGCACTAATTCTAATATTTGGCGTCAATATAGGTGCGGCACTGCCCGCGCTTGTGACCAATCTAAGCGCGCCTGCTGCGGCGAAGAATGTTACCGTCGGGAATTTGATTTTCAGGATTTTTGGGGCTTTGCTTGCGGTTTCGTTGGTGGACGAAATTTATGCCGTGTTGGTTGCTGAAGGGGTAAATGACGCCATGTTGGCGCCGGTTGTACATCTCGGTTTCAATATTGCTCTTTGTTTGTTCGTGTTGCCATTCACTGGTGTCGTGGCGGCAATTCTGACTCGATTGAGTGCCCGCCCAGCCCAATTAGCCGACGATATTAGTGCGCGTTACTTGAGCTTAGAGGCCCAGAAATCCCCTAGCCGAGCTTTGGCCGCGGCCAGTCGAGAGTGTGCCAGACTAGGCGATTTCGTCTATGATATGATGCGTCTATCTCGCCCCTTATTGGAAGCCCACGACCCAGCAGAGGTGGGCGTTTCGTTGTCGCTGTTGGATGACCAGGTTGACGCGCTGAACCGAGAGATCAAATTTTTCCTAGCAGATCTACGCCGCACACCGATGAGTGCACGCGAAGCTGAGCGCGCGATGGCGATATTCGATTTTGTAACTAATCTGGAACATATCGGCGACATCGTCGACCGCGATCTACGCCGGTTAGCGCAGCGAAAACACAAACAACAGCTAAGTTTCTCAGATGACGGCAAAAAGGATATTATCGCGATGCACGATCAGATCGTGCGTCATTTAGAACAAGCGTTAAGTGCGTTTCAAAATATGGATGAAGAACTGGCGGAGTTGCTAATCGCCGAAAAGCGTGTTTTTCGCGAAGCTGAGAGGGCCACGACGCATCGTCACTTAGACAGGTTAAGTGATCAGAATCCAGAAAGCTTGGCATCCAGTGGGCTGCATATTGATCTCATGCGTGACCTACGGCGGGTTCAATCGCACATTATCGCGATTGCGCATGTTGTTGCGCGCGCACCGCGCTAACCGGCGGTTTATTGCGCCAAAATGAATGTTAGCTTGTCTTTGCAAGAGCCACGGCTAAGCTGTTGGCAATTGAGGGAGGTGTGTGATGCGGGTTTTGATTACTGGTGGTGGTGGATTTTTGGGCGTTAAACTTGCCAAGGCACTGGCTGCCAAAGGCGAGATACAAGGACGGGCAATTACCCATATGACACAGGCAGACCTGTTTGCGCCGGAGCCTGTCAAAGCGTCATTCCCCGTCGATGGCATCAAGTTGGATATTAGCGATAGGGCCGCCGTTGATGCGGCTTTCGCTACCCCGCCTGATGCAGTTTTTCATCTTGCCGCCGTTGTATCCGGGCAGGCAGAGGCGGAATTCGATGTTGGTATGCGTGTAAACCTGATGGGCACGATGAACATTCTGGAGGCTGCACGGCAAGCCGGTAATCAGCCAATTGTCGTATTCACATCCTCCGTCGCGGCCTATGGCGGTGAGATCCCTGAGATGATTGAGGATCACACCTGTCTGAACCCGCAGACCAGTTATGGCGCGCAAAAGGTGGCTGGCGAGATGCTGCTAACAGACTATTCGCGCAAAGGGTTCCTTGACGGGCGTGGTCTGCGCCTACCAACTGTCAGCGTGCGGCCCGGAAAGGCCAACAAGGCAGCATCCAGTTTTATGTCGTCGATATTCCGCGAGCCCCTTCAGGGGGAAACTGCCAATTGCCCCGTTGAGGATGATTATCCGATCTGGTCATCGGCCCCACGAACGGTTGTTGCCAATCTGGTCCACGCAGCGGAGGTTCCGGCAGCCGATTGGGGTGAAAACCGCTGCTTAGCCATTCCGGGCCTGACCGCTACGGTCCGCGAGATGATTGATGCAATGATAGAGGTTGCAGGGCCAGAAACGGCTGAGCGTATTACATGGGAGCCGGACCCAGCGGTGCAGGCCATATGCAAAGGCTGGCGCGCGTATTTGAACCCGGCAAAGGCAATCCGACTTGGGTTTTATCAGGACCAGAGTTTTGTCGATAACATTCGCTGGTTCATTGAGGATGATATCCGCCGGTAACAAAGCGTAACGCTCAATCGGCTGAAACAAAAATGAGCCATTTTGCACGGTTCAGTCATCGTTAGGTTGAACTGTGCGATTAGTCGCTAGCGCCGATGTGATGAAACCCGAAAAATACCCTCAATTGAGCCAGTATTTTTCAAAGGAGTTTTATCATGGCTGATGATCAATTGCCTTTTCGCGCAGATGAGAATGCGCTGATCAAATTTGGTGATCCGGGCACTGCCCCTGTCTTAAACTACAATATCCCGCAACCCGCAGAGTACAACGGACGGCATTTCCTAGAGCTAGAAATGCCAAGATCACATTGGATTGGTAAGGCGTTTTCGCGGGATACACTGACAACAGTTAATGATTTCGACGATCTACAAAGTGGTATCAATGCAATCAACGACTTAGTTGCTGAACGCAGTGCTCATACAGTCATTTCCACCGAAGAAGTCAAAAATCTATTCAGTGAACTGGGCGATCATCCCGGCGTGAGGTTTCTACGCGAACATCTGACCGATGTGACACTTGCCAACACTGTTATTGAGGGTTCCAAAGTAGTTGCCCGGCGTGACTTTTCCGGAAGCGAAAAACTGGTGGTGGTGAACACCGAACCAAAGCCCCGGCCAAGGTTGGCAATTGTTACTTCGGTTCGAATGTCCAGTTATCTTGGCGATTACGGTGCAGCTAAAACCCTATCGACATTTTCTTTGTTGCCGGGCGAAACCCACGAAATTGCGATCAAGAGTTTCCGGAGGTCTAAAACTACGCGCAGTGAATCTTCGTCAATTCTCGATAGTTTTGAAGAAACTACCGCCTCAGAGTTTGGGAGTGATTTGACAAATGAAAGCTCATCTCGCTCGAAAGAGAGCGATAGTTTTCAAGGGTCGGTTTCTGCCAAAGCATCTGCATCATGGGGCTGGGGCAAGGCCAGTGTCTCGGCAAAGGCTTCGACATCATCAGCATCAGAGCGAGAGGAGTTCGCTAAGTCAGTTGAGAATGTCACTCAGAAACATGCCGCCACTGCAGCCTCCAAACGAAATATGGAGGTGAATACTTCGTCTGAAGCCGAAGCCGAGCAAACTGAGGAACGGTCACTCACGCGAACAATTCAAAACATCAATGTTGGTCGCACTTTAAACTTCGTCTTTCGTCAAACAGTGCAACGTTACATTACGGCCCTCTATGTGACTGACGTGCGGATTGCATTTCACAATGGGGATGATTCAACCTATCAGGAATATTCATTAGCTGAGATTGATGATTTCCTTGAAACACGCATATCTGTACTTGCCCGCAAGGGGGTGAAGAAAGCTATTCATGACACGTTGTTTTATAATTTCGATTACAAAGGTGTTCATCGGCCTTTGGTCGAAAAAGTCGCCTTTCAAACAGATGGTGCTGAAAGTCCGCTAATTGATGACCCAGATGCGCCGGAAAGCTATTGGCGTTTTCGTCAGCACCGTACGCAGCTGGATGGTGTAGAGGATGGTGCGAATGTCACCATTCCCGGCTCAGTCCTGCGGATAATACATTCTACATTGCCCACCGATGGTGTGATTGTTGAGGCGCTGTTGGGTCAGGGGAATGCCCTAGATGCCTATTCGATGGGTCTTCAGTCAGAGGCTGTGCGGGCCAAAGTGGCAGAGAATGATCTTTCCGCCGAGGAAATAGCGTTTGAGAAATCACGACGTAAAGCTGTTCAGGATAAGGATACGGAACGGGCGGCGTTGATAACGGAGCTATACGATCTTGTAGAAAAGGGTGATGGCGATGAGTGACGAAGCACCGCCGTTTCCTGAAACCATATTGAGGGAAGAGACGGTTCTGCCAGATGAGGCAGTGACGCCAACTGCGTTAGGTGGAGCGGAGGCGGCGTTGAAGCAAAAGTCGTTAAAAACGCCGCTGGTCAATGCGTCCCATCCTGGCGAGGTTTACGATGCCAAATGGATTAACGCCCCTAATACCATTAGAGCTGATAAGGGGAGAGCCACGCCGCAGCATGTGAATGAATTCGCGAACCTTCTGTGTACCCACAATTTGCGGTTGCCGGAAATTAAGATGTTAAAGGATGCCTTTAACCAGAAAATGCAAACCAGTGCAGCCTTTCGCGATGCGATTGCAGCCCTTTATCATGATGCTCGCAACCCTACAGCCACAACGTCAGGGGCCGGAGATGCAAATGCTCTGATGGATCAGATTGGATTGACACAGGCCGCACCATTTCATCGCCTCAATGGTGATCGAGACGCTTATGACCCTTGGGATGGATGGTGGAAAGGTGATTTCAGCAGCGGAGGTAAGACCTATCAAAATTACCATGTTTGGGACCCCACCGTTAGGGTTCGATCAAACACCAAACATTGTTCTTCCAATGGCATAGTTGAGGACGAAGCCCCTGCTGAAGGTGGTGCACATTCGTATGAGCAATATGTTCAGATGGTAACGCAAATTGCCAAATTGAATTCGGTGAGCGCTGCAGCAGCCAATGATACCAAATTTTGGTATGCGGGTGCGAATTTCATGCGAAATGGGCTGCATCCGTTGGGGAAAACGGATTTCGCAATCAATGTATGGTCACCGCAAGATGGCCTAACCGGGTATGTTCTTAAGCGTCAAACAGGGGTCGAGCACCTGTTTCTGTTCGCTTACTTGCTGGACGATGAAACCTTGTTATGGGTTGCATTTGTTGAGGGTGGTGGGCTGGTCACCAAAACGAATGGTGTTCAGATGACACTTTTTATCTATGCAGAACACGGACAGGCAACTGGCGGTTCTTCGCGGATTTATACAATTCGAGGTGCCGACGGCACGGTGACTTATCGAGAGCCTTCTGGGCAGCCTGCACATTTTGAACTTAGTGATTTGAACAATGTTTCGGGGCACCGAGGCGACTATAAAATTCAACCAAAGAAGCATCACCCCAACTCTCCACTCAGACCTAAAGCCACACCTTAACCGCGACCGTGAGGTTCGCTCCAATCCGCGTCTGCACCGATGGAGATGATGCGGGTTGGGTTTACGCTTTCATGGCTAAAGAAATAGTGGCGGCGGATGTGGTCCATATGCACTGTTTCGGCAACGCCCGGATGTTGAAACAACTCCCTCGCATAAGCCCAAGTGTTTGGATAATCGACGATGCGGCGTTTGTCGCATTTGAAATGAGTGACATAGACGGCATCAAAGCGCAGTAGAGTTGTGAATAACCGCCAATCAGCCTCTGTGATCACATCACCTGCGATATAGCGATTGTGCTCTAGTCGGTCATCAACCCAATCAAGTGTTTCGAATAATTCGCCAACCGCCTCATCATAAGCGGCCTGAGAGCGGGCAAAGCCGCTGCGGTAAACACCATTGTTCAGTGTTTGGTATATTCGCTCATTAACTGGGTCTATCTCTGCCCGCAGAGATGTAGGATAGTAATCGGCATCATTGCCGGTCAGGCCGTTAAAGGCGCTGTTGAACATCCGAATAATCTCTGCGCTTTCATTTGAGACAATCGAATTAGTCGCTTTGTCCCACAGTACAGGCACGGATACGCGGCCTGTCATATCTGGCGCCGCGGCAGCGTATATTTGATGCAGATGGGAATGGTTGTTCAGGCTGTCGGTATAGCCGTCAGTGAACTGCCAGCCATGCTCAAACATATCTGGGTGGACGACATCGACGCTGATGTGCAGCGCTAATGATTTGAGGTTCCGGAATATCATCGTTCGGTGGGCCCAAGGACAGGCGTGGCTAACATAAAGATGATATCGACCCGATTCAGCCGCATAACCGGACACCCCGGTTGGGCCGGCGTTGCCATCTGGCGTTATCCAATTTCGAAAGCCGCTGACAGCGCGTTTGAATTGCCCATCCGATTCGGCAGAAATTTGATCGTCGGTCGACCACACACCATCAATTAACATACCCATTTCGGGAATCCCCTTGCTGCAATACACGCATATCTTTAGCAGGCGCTGATTTCAGACCAAATCACAACTATGAATCGTATGGAAATACTCACCGAAAGACACAGCGCTACGTTAATCTGCCTGCTTGTGCATTAATGTTCGTGCAACCTTGCTCGAACTATATAGTCTGACAACTAGTATTTTATGGTGGGGAATTATGGACTTTCTGCGGGATGATATTGCAGAGGCGTTACGAAAGGCGCCAAAGCGTAAACGTACTCAAAGATTTGAAGTGCGTGCTGGTGAAGATGCGCATTCAGTCCTGCGTTTGTGGGACAATGGGTTCACGGTGGCCGAGACAGAGACCCCACACATGCGTGGATTCGTCGATATCTTCCTGAATGACGAACGGCAGGCCCGCTGTTTAATCGTATGTGCCGAAGTTGAGAATGGTTTGGTCCATTACGAATTTAAACGCCGAACAGAGGATGCCCCACAGGCACCTGCGGACTTCGTTTTGGAGGATGACAGGCCCGTGGCACTGCTGACTTAACAGCCAGTTACCAACCCATTTTGCGTGGGTGAGTGTCTATATCAGGCGCTGCCCAAAGGAGGTTTGGTTGGCTGAGGAACGTTGGTGGTCAGAGCCAGCTAAGGCTGTTGCGCAGGTCAATGTTGCGACCAATGCAAATGATCGCCGGCGCTTGCAAGCCACTTGCTGCAATGTCCGTTGCCGCAGTTTCCAACTTGGTTTCAAGTACTTGCTGGTCAGGCGTCGTTGCCTTGGTCACTACGAGAACCGGTTCATCCACTTTTCGGCCACCCGCAATCAGCTTGTCGGCGATCTTGGCGATATGCTTGATGCCCATGTAGATGACGATGACTTGGCTGCCTTTTGCCAATGCGTCCCAATCAACGGCGGTGGGTGTGTCGCCGGTGTGGTCGTGGCCGGTGACGAAGGTCAGCGTTTGGTTAACATCGCGATGTGTTGCTGGCACACCTGCATAGGCTAACCCGCCCACGCCCGCGGTGATGCCGGGGACGATGCGGAAAGGAATGTTCGCCTCAACCAAGGCCAGCGCTTCTTCTCCGCCCCGACCAAAAACAAACGGATCGCCGCCCTTTAATCGAAGAACTTTACGCCCTGCTTTTGCAAGGTCGATCAAAGTTAGGGAAATGTCGCGCTGCTTAGGCGATGGCTTGCCGCCACGTTTCCCGGCAGGGATCAGTTCCGCGCCTGATGAGGCCCAATCCAAAATTGCCGGTTCAACTAATGCATCATAGACGATTACATCTGCTTGCCGCAGCGCGTTTAACGCGTTGATGGTCATCAACCCGGGGTCGCCCGGGCCAGCGCCAACAAGCCAAACCCAGCCGGGCTCAAGCACGGGCCAGTTACCATCGGGATGCGGTGGAAGTTTCGTTTGATTCGTCATTTCGCGGTCTTATATCGGCTCGATCAGCAGCGAAAGTAAGAATGAAGTTTTTATCACGGCACCGTTGCAATTGCGGCGGAAATAGGGCGTGACTATATTCAAAATGTGCCTAAACTGTGTTAGGTTGACCATTGGGTAAAGGTCAGGCTGTTGTGATCTGAGGAAGAATGCGGGCTTTCTTACTATACTTTGCGGTAATAGGCGCAGTGATTTGGATGGCTAGTGATGGTCATCTTGATGGGCTGTCTGACCGGCTATCCGGGCAGTTGCCAATAAGCACTAGCAGCCCGCCATTGGGATCTGATATTGATCTGCCTGACCCATCGGAATTAGGGCAGCTTGAAATTGTTCCTGCCGCGCAAGCCAGTGTGTTTTCTGAGGCGCAGGTTGTTGGAACGGTCGTGAATTTACGGGCCGGGCCGGGCCTATCTTATCGGATGGTGGATGTGGCGGAGCAAGGCGACCGTTTGTGGATCGAAGGCGAATGGGTCGGACGCTGGGCACCAGTGGTGACGAGTGAAACTGGTTTGGCTGCTTGGGTTCATGGCGACTATATCGCCATTATTGAATAGATCCCTTGGCCTGCCAATTTAGGTTGGGCAAAGCCTTTCGAAACAGTTAACTCATTACAGACGCGGTCATAATTAGCCTACCGTCTGGTCCCCGTGCCCATAAATCAGAACCATCTGAGCGGTCTTTTGAGCACAGCGTGATGGCCTCAAAATCAAAGGCTGGCGATGCTGCGCGAAATTCAAACCGTTTAGCAGGCTGGCCGGGTGCCGTTTCGGCAAAAGCCAGCAACATCTGCGCAATCAGCGGCCCGTGGACGATCAGACCGGGATAACCCTCAACATCACGCGCGTATTCTCGATCATAATGAATGCGGTGGCCGTTAAATGTGAGGGCCGAGTAACGAAACAGCATCGTCGTTGAGAAATGGGCAGTCTGTGATCTGTGCTCATCCGTCGGTGCCTGCTTTGGCAATGCCTTTGGCGCGTCTGGTGCCGGGTCTTCTCGATAGACGATGTCTTGGTGTTCGGTGACCGCCAGCCCACCGGGACCAGATATTTCATGGCGCAGAGTTACAAATGCGAGCGGACCGGAGCGCCCGGTCTTTTCTGCCACATTGTCGATGGTCAGCAGTTTTTCTGCCCTTGCCCCGATTGGCAGCGGTTGGTGAAATTCTAACCGCCCTCCGGCCCACATCCGACGTGGGTGGCCAAAATAGGGAATGAAGCCGCCATCTCCGGTTGCAGGGTGACCATCGCGGCCTAAGGCGCGGGCAGGCTTGGCATCCAAAAAGTAAATCCAGTGCCAAAAATGGGGCAGGGGCGCGCCTTCTGCCGGTCCGTCACCCGCCAAATCCATTGTGGCGTGTAGTGCGCGCGCGCGCCAAAGGTCGATGTCGTCATGTAAACGCATCTGATTACCGATCGCGGATTGTGTGTTGGCAGAGGTCATTGACTGAATTCTCTTCTGATCTGATCGCCATGCTCGTTTAGGGCCGGGGCAGGGGCGGTGCCGGTCCAATCGGCCTCAACAGCGGTTTCTGGCAGCCGGGCCTGACCAAGTTCATGGGTAACTGACCGGCGGCGCAAATGCCGATGATTGGATAGCCCGGCCATGTCATTGATTTGGCCATAGGCGATGCGGGCGTATTCCAGTTTTCTACGAACAGTCGGCATGGACATGTCGGCAATTGCCCTTGCCACCACTGCATCAGTTTCGGCGCGATTGGCGACGCGTGCATTGTTGGTCCCAAACCGCTCATCTGCGGCCAGCTCTGGCTGTTCCAGCACTTTGTTGCAAAGGTCTGCCCATTCCTGATCCGACTGGATCGAGATCAAAACAAGGTGCTGTTCCAAGGTTTCAAATGCGCCATAGGGGGCGATTGATGGGTGCGCGAGGCCAACCCGCTCAGGCGCTGCGCCGCGATAATCGTGGTGCAATAGGGGAACGGTCATCCACTCTGCCAGCGTATCGAACAATGATACACTGATATGTGCCCCTTCACCCGTTCGCGCTGCCCTAACCAATGCGGTCGTGATGGCCCCGTAAGCGTTCAGGCCAGTGCCAATATCCGCGACAGAAGCACCAACACGCCCCAATTCCCCAGGCCCGCCAGAAACAGAGACGAGGCCGCTTTCTGCTTGTATCAGCAGATCATATGCCTTGCGGTCGACATACGGACCAGTTGGGCCAAAGCCTGAAATGTCACAGCAAATAAGGTCAGGGCGGTCTGCCATCAGTTCGCGGGCACCAAGCCCCAATCGGGCGGCTGCTCCATTCGCTAGGTTTTGCAGGAATACATCGGCGCGGCCAACCATCCGGCGCATGATGGCAAGGTCATCGGGGTCTTTGAGATCCAGCGCTACGCTTTCTTTCCCCTGATTTAGCCAGGCATAATAGCTGCTGACGCCATTTGCGGCCTTGTCGTACCCGCGCGCGAAATCGCCGGAATGGCGTTCAATCTTAATCACTCGCGCACCTGCCTCGGCCAGCCTCGCAGATGCAAGTGGGGCAGCGACGGCTTGTTCAAGTGAAACGACGAGCACACCGGTCAACGGTTTGTTCATTATGTACGACCTGTCATTGTTAACTTCGCCATAATTTTCCTGCTTTCACGCCCCGAATACAGGGACATTCTACAGCCGGATTTACGATGATTAAAAGGTGCTGGTTTGGGAGCCATAAGAGGTGCTCACCAGTAGTGCGACATTTAGTCAATACTGGCGGTTCATGTTTGGTTCAGAACCTGACGGAAACGGGCGATGTTAAGACGCTTAATCGTTTCACAGCCCAATGCTTTCCCGTTATGGTCAGCGGCGATTCATCAAAAGGCTGGCCCTATGAGCGACAATATCAAATTTACCCTGGACGGTGCAGAAGTCGAAGCAGCACCGGGTGAGAGCATCTGGGAAGTGGCTAAGCGCCACGGGAACCGGATTCCGCATCTTTGTCATAAGGATGCGCCGGGTTATCGGTCAGACGGAAACTGCCGCGCTTGTATGGTAGAGATTGAAGGCGAGCGGACGCTTGCTGCCTCATGCATTCGCGAACCTAACGAGGGCATGGTCGTTCACACCGAAGGCGAGCGTTCGGAAAAGGCCCGTGCCATGGTGATGGAACTGCTGGTTGCAGACCAGCCAGACCGCGAGCAAGCCCATGATAAGTCCAGCCATCTGTGGGACATGGCCGATGCGCAGGGTGTTTCCGACAGCCGCTTTCCAGCGGTTGAGAAAACGCGCGTGCCGTTGTTAGATGACAGCCATGTCGCGATGAAGGTTAACTTGGATGCTTGTATCCACTGTAACCTCTGTGTTCGGGCCTGCCGTGAAGTTCAGGTCAATGATGTGATTGGTATGGCTGGTCGCGGCCATGATGCTGAAATCGTCTTCGATATGAATGATCCTATGGGCGCCTCCACTTGCGTTGCTTGTGGTGAATGCGTTCAGGCCTGCCCGACAGGTGCTTTGATGCCTGCAACTGTTGTCGATGATGCGCAGGTTGGTGACAGCAAGGATTATGATCGCGAAGTGCAATCGGTTTGCCCCTATTGCGGCGTCGGCTGTCAGATCAGCTTTAAAATCAAAGATGACAAAATCAAATATGTCGAGGGTGCCCCCGGCCCGGCCAACGAAAACCGCCTTTGCGTTAAGGGCCGCTTTGGTTTCGACTATGTGAACCACCCTCACCGCCTGACCAAACCTTTGATCCGTCGCGATGATGCACCCGAAAAAGGCCTGAATGTCGACCCGTCGAACCTGATGACTCACTTCCGCGAAGCAACGTGGGAAGAGGCATTGGATGCCGCTGCTGGTGGACTAGCCAAGTTGCGAGATGGCAAGGGTGGCGAGAGCGTTGCCGGGTTTGGTTCAGCCAAATGTTCGAACGAAGAAGCCTATCTGTTCCAGAAATTGATCCGCGCTGGGTTCGGCCATAACAACGTTGACCATTGTACTCGGCTTTGCCACGCATCATCAGTTGCGGCATTGATGGAGAATGTAGGTTCTGGCGCTGTTACCGCGACGTTCAACGAGATTGAGAATGCGGATTGTGCCATTGTGATTGGTGCAAACCCGGTTGAAAACCACCCGGTTGCGGCGACGTTCTTTAAGCAGTTCACCAAACGCGGTGGCAAGCTGATCGTTATGGACCCGCGTGGCGTTGGCCTAGGTCGATATGCGACGCATCGTTTGAAGTTCCGCCCCGGCTCTGATGTCGCGATGCTGAATGCGATCATGCATGTGATCGTTGAGGAAGGGTTGGCAGATAAGCAGTATATCGCGGCCTATACCGAAAACTATGAAGCGATGAAGGAACATTTGCAGGGGTTCACCCCTGAAAAAATGGCCCCGCTTTGCGGCATAGATGCTGAAACGCTGCGTGAAGTCGCACGCATGTTTGCGACCGCCAAAGCGGGTATGATTTTCTGGGGTATGGGTGTTTCGCAGCATATCCACGGCACAGATAACTCACGCTGCCTTATTTCGTTGGCCCTGATGACCGGTCAGGTTGGCCGACCCGGTGCAGGCCTCCACCCATTGCGTGGTCAAAACAACGTTCAGGGTGCATCTGATGCAGGCTTGATCCCGATGTTCTTGCCTGACTATCAGCCGGTTGGCGATGATGGCGTGCGTTCGCTGTTCACCTCTATTTGGAACACCGAAGGGTGGAACCCGAACAAAGGCCTGACAGTGGTAGAGATCATGGATGCGGTCCATGAGGGTAAGATCAACGGCATGTATGTTCTGGGTGAAAACCCGGCGATGTCTGACCCGGATGTTGAGCATGCGCGCGATGCGCTGGCGATGTTGGATCATTTGGTGGTTCAGGACATCTTCCTCACCGAAACAGCAAACTATGCCGATGTGATTCTGCCCGCGGCTGCATTTGCTGAGAAATCGGGCACTGTGACAAACACCAACCGTCAGGTTCAGATGGGGCGCCCGGCTGTGCCGCCACCCGGCGAAGCGCGTGAGGATTGGGCGATTACTGTAGAGCTGGCAAAACGTCTGGGATTGGATTGGGATTACACCCACCCATCTCAGGTATTTGCTGAGATGAAGAAGGGCATGAAATCGCTCGACAACATCACTTGGGAACGTCTGGAAGGTGAAAATGTTGTCACCTATCCGTCATTGTCACCAGAGGACCCGGGGCAGGCGATTGTGTTTGGCGACGGTTTCCCACGACCGGATGGACGCGCAAGGTTCACGCCTGCCGCTGTCACGGCCCCTGCTGAGACGCCTGATACTGAGTATCCGATGATCCTGACCACTGGTCGGCAGTTGGAGCATTGGCACACGGGTTCAATGACCCGCCGGGCAACGGTTCTGGATGCTGTAGAGCCAGAAGCGAATGCTTCGCTTCATCCTAAAACACTGCGAGCAATGGGTGTGGAGCCGGGTGAGATTATTGAGATCGCAACACGGCGTGGTGCCATTCGCACCATGGCGCGGGCGGACCGTGCTGTGGCTGAGGATATGGTGTTCTTGCCATTTGCCTATGTAGAGGCTGCCGCGAACATTCTGACCAACCCGGCATTGGACCCTTATGGTAAAATTCCGGAGTTCAAATTCTCTGCCTGCCGTGTACGCAAAGCCGAGGGCGTTGTGGCGGCTGAGTAGGATCTTTAATTCCAGTTAGATGATCAGAGGCCCCGGCGATTTGTTCGCTGAGGCCTCTTCTTTTTCCGCGTCGGTTGATGTCGATCAAAGCAGTTTGTGGCCCGTCCAATAATCTCAACTTAACCGATGCGTTAAGGAGGATTTGGTATGTCACATACACCGCATGAACTGGCCGAAGAGTTTCCTGACAAAGCTGAGCGTATTCATTTGCTCAAGATGTCAGATGTGCATTTTCGGAAGCTGTTTGACGAGTATCATGAGATCAACCGGACGATCCATCGCGCTGAAGCCTTGGTAGAGCCCTTGGAAGACTTGCATGAGCAAGACCTTAGAAAACAGCGTGTTCACCTGAAAGATGAGATTGCACGTTTGCTTGCTTAATGGCGCTGCACACGGCTAATCGAGGGAGCTAGACCCCAGATTAGTCACCTATCAAACTAGAAAGGGCCGCTCAGATGTACCTGAGCGGCCCTTTGATTTTCTTAGATCACCAAGGCGATTAGTTGGAAGCGCGAAGCTCCAACAGTTTGCTGTAGTGTGCCGGTGAAGCGGGCCCGTTGCCGTCGATGTGGAATTCATGACAGGCTAGGCATTCAACTGTTGCTGATACCTTAGGTGCCTTCTCGCCAGTACCCGTCGCACCATGACATTCGCGGCAAGTGGCGATTGCTGGCATGTTCACATCCGACGCCTTTTCAGACTTCGCTGAGCTATGGCAGTCAGTGCACTGCGATTTCTCATGTGATTTATGGCTAAAGTCTGCACCTGGCATCCAACGTGTCTGGATCAGTGCTGGTTCCGCATACCAAACCGGCCGACCTTCGGCATCTGGCTCTTCGGCCGTACCTGTTTCATGACAAGTCCGGCATGATGAACCCTCAAAAAGAACCTTGAGTTCCAGTTCTGCGCGAGCGGCGGCCAGAGCAAGTGGATCCTGCGTATCCCAAGAGATTGCCTGAAGGCCCGGGCGACGGCGAATGCTTGGCTCCGGTCCCAGAGCAGCTACACCGCCCTCTGCTGCTTGAGCAGCAAAGTACTCACGAATGGTCGCCATAATCTCTTTGGCCTTGGCGTGAGGCAGCGTGTTTAGCTTGCCGCCGTCTGCTGAGGTGAAGCCGAGTTTATGGCATCCGCCACAATCCCGCTCTTGCTCAATGGCGCGCATCCGTTTGCCATCCTCGTTTGCCTGATGACAGTTAGAGCACTTCATCTTGACCGTACCGCCAGTGGCGCTGCTCATGTCCCGGATGCCCTCAGCCTTCATGTGGCGGTCATGCGGGAAGATCAGACCAGAGTTTTCTAGGGTGCGGCTGCTTTCATTAGCGCTGATCCGCGCCAGTTCTGGCTGAAGCACACCTTCTGCATCGCGGGCTACACCCGTGACGACTGAAAGGCTAAGCTCTGGGTGGTCTTTTTCAAAGCCGGTGATCGAAGCAAGATCAGCATTCGCTGACACGGCTTTCGGATCGATGTGGCAATCAATGCAAAGCGTCTGTGCAGTCTGAACAGGGCGCTCACCGCCTTCATGCTCTTTATGGCAAGAGCCGCAACGGAAGTTAGCAAGATCAACAGAAGGATGATCTGAGGCGCTTACGTGCTGTGTCTCTTCGGCATGGCACGACAAACAAGCGTTGTTGGTTGTCATTTCAAAGCCAGAGCGGTGACAGGCTGTGCAATTCTCACCCAAAGCAGCGTGAACTTCACTCATCGGACCGCTCTTCCAAGCGGCTTGCATGGGTGAGAATGAAGCGTGAGCCCCTGCGGCCTCTAATGCTTTCTTATCCACGTCCATGACGACGATTTCGTCGGCTCCGGGATAATTCGCAGTCAGAACCGTGGCCAATGGCCAGATCAGGAAAAGGGCGAGGATGCCAACCGCAAGCGACCAAGACATGGCGCGACGGCTAGGTAAGCTGCCTGCAATGACCTGAGGGCGCAATTTCGGCGCAACATCGTCTTCTTCCAACTTGTCGATAGCAACCGCAAAATCGGCATGTTCCGGTGGTTCTTCTGCCGTCAGCTTATAAGGGCCAACGCGACATGAAACCCCTGGAGACATGACGACAGCTTCGAGAGCGCCATTGTCTGTTACCAGACTGTGTCCGCCGACACCGGAAAGGATTAACCCTTCATCCGTCGTTGAGAACGTTGCGTGATGATAAGCGATATTTACATCCGGTAGGTTTACGTCGACATCCGACCCCCTGCCTACTCGTAAATCGCCGCCTTCGATCAGCGCTTCGCGTCGTGAGACGTCATCGCTGTCGGGGCGTTTTTTAACGGTGATTATAGATAGCCGCATGACCCTGCCTCACCAGAAGAAGAAAACGATGATGACATGGGCAGTCAAAGTAGCGATCAGCCCAATCGTCAATGGCACATGAAGGAATAACCAAGCATCCATCACGGCCTTTAGTTTCAGATCACGCCGCAGTATTGCGGCGATTTCTGCTTTGCGCGTTAGCGCCTCAATGAACTCGTCCGAAGCTTCGCGCTGAGTTTCGTCAGACAAGCTTTTCGCAGCCAATGTTGCGATGTCACGCCCTTTGGCGGACCCGCAGCTAGAGTTTGAGCCGCTGAGCAGGCGCATAAAGTTGCCGCCAATGATGGTCCCATCCAAGCTGGCACGGGCAGCTTCGGCGAAGCTGTCTGGCAGGCGCTGTACGAGACGTGCAAGACGCGCATCAATATCGCTCATCTCTGAGCGAAGAACGACCGCCGAAGCACCGTTCATATTCGCGGACATCTTGGCCGGGTTCTTGGCATAAACCATGATGCCAAAGATACCCGAGAGGATGACCAACATCATCAAAGTATAACCGAGAGTGTGGACGTTCCATCCAAACTCCAAACCGGTGTGTGCAGTGGCAACAACGGTCAGCGATAGGCCAAGATAGACGTGCGCAGATGTCCAGCCGCGCATCTTGTGCGTTCCGCCAGAAAAGCCGCGTTTCTTAACACCCAGCCAAGCCAGCCAAAGAATAAGCAAAAGGCCAAGTGACCCAAGGCCATAGCCAAGGATCGTTCCGCCATTGTGCCCGCCAAGTGGCTGATAGAACATGTAGGCGGCGACTACCGCTACACAAAGGACCACTGCCAGTTTCAGCCAACGAAACCGGTTGAGGACCAGAAATGATTCATGCCCCGCCATTATGCGCCCTCTCGTATGCGCTGGAACAATTCCTCGGGCGATGTGCGGATAACCGCGCCAGTCGGACAGGCCCGAACACAGCTTGGTCCGCCATCAACGTCCTTACAAAGGTCGCATTTCCGAGACAGTTCCTTGTTTTCTTTTGACTTCTTAGGCTTGCCAGCTTCGCCGGGCCCGTATTCTCCGCCAAACAACAACCAGCTAAACAGCCCCTTTTTCGGGGCCGGTAGCGCGCTCATTGTGATGGCGTCATAAGGACAGTTGCGGGCACAGTTGCCGCAACCAATGCAGGTTTCATCAACACAGACCGCGCCCGATGGATCGCGGTGTAGCGCGTTCGGCGGGCAATCGGCCATACAGTGAGGCTGCTCACAATGACGGCAAGATAAAGGTACGTGAAGGTTGGCAAAAGTTGGCCCAGACGCACGATCAAGGCGGCTGACGCCATCATGGGTTTCAGCGCAGGCTTTTTCGCAATAGTCACAACGAACACAAAGGTCTTCGTCAATGACGATAGCGTTTGTTGCCTCACCCAAACCAATTGAGGTCAGGAACTGGATTTTCTCAGATGCATCACCTGCACGTTCCTGCCGGTTTTCCTCTTCACGCTGTTGCGCGACGCGGTCAACGATGGCCTTCAGGTTAGGTTTCTGATCCAGCAATGACCGGAACAATGCGCCATCCAACTCAACAGCATCAACCGGTACGTTGGCCCGAACAGTCGCTGTACGCGTTTGGTGAGTCAGTAGCGCCATTTCACCGACAAACTGCCCAGCCGGTACATATCCAAGTACGACATTGGATTCGCCGACACTTTTGGAAACCGTACACGACCCGGACCTAATGATATAGAGGGCGTCACCCTCATCACCTTCCTCGATCAACGCTTCACCGCGAGAATAATTCTTCGGCTCCGCCGCCGCGATCAATTCCGCGAGGTCATCGCGGGTAAGGTCTGGGCTAAGGAATGTCTGGATTTGACGCAAAATCGCGGTTTCATCCATCACACGCTTCGCAGCAGGTGATGATGCGATCAATTTCAGTGCAGCAGTACGCGGGATTTCGATACAGACCGCGCCTTTACCATCACGTGCAGCCATAACCGTCGCAGTACGGCGGCGGCCCATGATCAGGCCCATTTCACCGAAGAATGCGCCTTCGCCGAGTCGGAAGACCATCTCAGGGGTGATCGGGATTTCAACGTCGCCTTCATAGATAACGAACAAGCTGTCGCCTGAATCGTCTTTTTCCATGAATGGATCGCCGGGGTCTTTGAAGTGGATGTCTGCTTCCAACAGGAACTCAGACAACTGCAGCAGCGTAAGCCCCTGGAACAAAGGAACGTGGTCTTTGATTAGCTCCAGCATCGCCTGCACGTTGGTGAAGCCAGGGATAACCTTGAACTTCTCTGACAGTGCTTTGCGAATTGGTGCCTCGCATGGGTCGCCGATGATCGTGTGGATCACCTCGTAACCTTGGTTGAGGCAATGCTTGATCAGCGGGTAACCCGCCAACGCACCAACATAGTAGATGCCTGCGCGATCAGATTCGTAGAATTCGTTAACGCGAGGAACCGCAGCCCCTTCTTCGAAAACGCCCCCGATCTGTTCAATAAACTTGCGTGGCGCGATGGCACCCAAACGGGCAATAGCGCGATCGCAAGGAACAACGCGCTCACCCTCTGGCGTTTTAAGCACCATCGAATCGGCGTTCACTTTGATCGGAGCGGCGTTATAAGCGCATTCTAACAACTCATCCTTAATCGCATTCATGATCAAAGAGATGTTGCCAGGCTTGGCACGAGAGAACTCTCGTTTCCGGTTTACGATGGTGACGCGGTTGTCATTTTGGGCGAGCGCAACAGCGTTCTCAATTGCCGCGTCGCCTGCACCGATGACAATCATGTCTTTGTCCCAATAGTCTTTGGGATCATCCAACTGATATTCGGTTAGACCGTTGTCTCCGCCGGGAATTTGTTCCGGGTCCAACTTGCGCAAGTTGCCTTGCAGGCCGACAGCCAAAACAATGTGGCGTGCTTTAACTGTATCGCCCTGAGCGGTGGTGATCGTAAAGTCACCTTTTTCACCGTCAATCTGAGAGACTTCAGCATTGTACTTTACGTTCACACCAGCCTTAGTGATCCCGTCTTCCCACCAGTTGAGGATATTTTCACGAGTCTCAGCTTCGAACGGTATGTCCGACTGCAATGGCAACGCGTTCGGCGTCGACATGATGTACTTGCCGCGTTGATATTTAAAGATCGTGTCAGAGACATGATCAGTTTTTTCTAACAGCACATGGCTGACACCCAAGGTGGCCGCCCTTGCAGCGGCGCTACAACCGGCTGGGCCGGACCCCACGATGGCGATTTCATAAACTTCCGTCATCTCGCCCCTACCTTAATTATGGCTACATCATGTGTTCTTTAGGGCGAGCGGTCAATCAGTTGATGACCTAAACCCTTGCATTTACGTGCAGATGATCACGGTTTTATCTGCGGTGAGTAAGCGCAGTTTGTGCAGAACTAACCAAATGCAAGGTCAGAACCCTACAAATGATTGTGTTCAGTTATCACAAAAGTTGCTTAAGAAGGGTCGCTGAGCACGGTTTTCTTGCGCGCCCAGCCATTTTTGCGTTCCGATTAGCCCTTGAGGCTGGAAATCTCGGACCGCGCTTTCACCAAGTCCTGAGTGGTTGCTTCCAGACGTAGCGCGATGAATCGCATGACCTGCATGGAAACCTCGGGAAACTCGCGAAGCAGTTTTAGGAATGGATCACGCTCAATACGTAAAACTTCCAGGTCGCTTTTGGCAGTGATCGCAGCAGTACGCGGCACATCGCATAGCACGGCCATCTCACCAAAGATCTGTTTCGCGCCAATCTGCGCGACCTCAACCTTTGAACCGCCGATGTCGACGATAACAGCAGCTTCACCCTCCAGGACGACAAAGGCGCTGTCGCCTTCCTCACCCTGATCAAACAACATCTCGCCGGAACGATAGGTTAAGCTTTCGCTCATGAATGCCAATAAGCGAAGTCGTTTTGGATCAACCCCAGAAAAGATGGGGGTCATCGACATGGCTTCTACGGCTTTATCCAGACTCACGGGGGCTCTCCAAAGTCAAAGTGTTCAAGTTTATGCGTTGGCCAACAGCGCAGACGGTGCGCCGTCTTTTGCTGTGCCCGCGTCAGATACGACAATAACATGATCTGCATCTTTTGCATGCTCTGGATCATTCACTGTCATGATTACTGTTCCGCCAGACATTTCCTCTCGGATAGCGTTGCGAATGGCGATGTCTTCGTCTGATCCACCAGCGAAAACGCCGTCCAGAATCATCAGTTTTGGACGTTTCAACAGGCCACGAATTACCGCCGCACGCCGTTTGGAAGCATTGCTGATGCCTGAACCGCCGCCGCCCAGCCGTGTGTTGAGGCCAACACGGGTGATGGTGTCGCGCAGACCTTCACGCTCGATCGCTTCCTCAAGGAATTCATCGAATTTACGCCATGCACTGCGGCGACCAAACCGACGCTTACCATTCAGCAAATTCTCAGAAACCGTAAGCGCATAAGAGAAACGCTCATCATCATGGCCGACAAAATTGTCATCGTCTTTCAGCATGGTGATCGCTTTTGCGCGTGCTGCCAGCAAGTCGGTCTGGATGTCATCTTTGATAACCTCCAACCGATCACGTGACGGTACATAGGCCAGAGCGAAGGCGAGCATGATCCGCTGACCTTCTGCATCCAACTGATAGTCATCAGCGATTTTCATTTCTTCAAAAATCTCTGTCGCAACGACGATGTCTTTCTTGTTGAACTCAGTAAAGCTGTCGAGCAACGAGCTGTCCTCATCAACTGCGCCCAACAATTCGACCAGCTCTTTAGCGATGGCCATGCCGATTTTTTGTAGCGGTGCCATCGCGCCGGTTTCACGCAGCGCGGCCAGTACCGTTTCATCCTCAGCATAATCACCGATGCTATCGCGTGCCTTAACGGGCATAGCGTAAAGCGCATTTTCAAGTCCGGATGCGTTCCGGTTAATGGTGTCCGGATCCCAGAACTCAATCAGGTCAGCCAAGTCAGACCGGCTTTGTGCCGCTTCCTGAACAACTGCACGGGTTTTTAGAATGCGTTGGATGGCACCCTCTCGGCGGCCAAGTTTAATGCGAGACTGAAGGCCCAAGTGGAAGAGCTCTTCCTCCAGGCCAACTTTCTGAGCCAGATCAACCATGCGCTGCTCAAGCGATTTAAAGTCTTCAACACCGGCGGCTTGGTAATCCAACCAATCACCTGTTGGCAGCGCTGGAAGGTTGCCGGTTAGCTCGGCTTCCCTCTGACGCTCAACTGCATCCTCAACATCTGCATCGGAAAGAGAGGCAGCATTGCGGCGTAAAGAATAGGTGATGTTTTCGCGTAGCTGACCAATGAACCATGTATTTTCACTGGCAACGTAGGCAAGCCCCTTACCAATCGCTGGAAGGTTAGCTTCGGTAACAGAAACACCGCCGATGGAAACGCGGCCCGATTCGGGTTCGATTAGGCCGGCCATCATCTTGAGAATCATCTCGCGTGCGCCATCTTCGCCGCCCATAATGGCAGTATATTTACCTGCCGGAGCAACACATTTTACGGCGTTCAAACCAGACTGGCCCGGACCGTATGAGGCACCTTTCACTTCAACATCACCCTGAAGAGCTGCTGCATCGGTATCGTAAACACGCTCTGGTCCGTACACTTCTTCGCCGCTGAAGTTTTCAACAACCAATTCAAAACGGCTGTTCAAATCTGTCCAGCGCTGGAAGTAGTTCAGCAACGCCTTCCAAGGTGCCGCAACGTCTTTGTATGCCGCTAGCACCGCAACCAACGAACCGATTTCCAAGTTGCCGTTCAGCACCTGAATGCCGCCGAACAGGTAAAAGGCAAACGGTGTCAGGGCGATCATGAAGTTGTTCAAACCCTTGATCAGATATTTACGCTTAAAGATCTGAAGGCGGATTGAAAAGTTTTCATGCAAGCGAGCAGAGATGTTGCTCAGGTGCCAGCGAGCAGTGTCATTGGCGTGGATTTCTTCGATCGACCCGACGCTTTCACCAAGGTGGTCAGCAATCTTACGCACGTTAGCAACGCGCATTTTGTTCAGCTTCACGACTTTCTTCTGAAGCTTGGGGATAATGTAGCCCTGTACGGGGTAGAGCGCGATGGCTGCAATACCGAGATATAGGTCCTGAATCAGAATGAAGGTCATATAGACGGTCAGCATGCCGCCTTGCCAAACCGGTGTGGATACAACCTCACCAAAGAAACCGCCGAGCGGTTCAACTTCGCCCATCACTGATTGGACGATTTCACCCTGCTTCATATTCTGAAAGCGTTTGATGCGGAATCGCATGACATGTTCAAACAGGGCGAAACGCAGACGACGCAGCATACGCTCTGACGTAAGGCCGATCTGAACGTTTAGAACGAATTTCAGGCCGTTGTTTGCGAAAACGAGAATAATAAAGGCCGTACAGAGCACCATAAGGAAGGTGAACTGGGACATTTCCCAGCCAACGCCGAAATAGTCGTTGGGAAATTGGACCGGGGTTTTGCCCGCACCAAGCGCCTTGTTGACGATAATCTTTGGGATTTCGAGAGAGATGTAGATGACCGGAAAGGTCATAAACGTAACGATCAGTGTTTTGATCGTATCCGACTTGCCATGCGTCCAAACAAAACGCAGCAGATTCTTATCCATGGAGTCCCCCCGGAAATCCTTCTGGAGGGCCCCAGGAAACCTGTGCCCCCTTATTTTTTAGCGTCAGGCCGCTTTTACAGCGGCCGAATCAAATGTCAGTTCCATGCGATCTTTGGCTGCGAATACACCCGGCATCCGTTTTTTTGCGTCTGCCTCAATCTCAGCCAATTGCGCGTCTGTTCGCGTTGGGTTGTGATGGAACAAAGCAAGCTGCTTTGCCCCCGCAATTTGCGCCAATCGCATACCCTCATCCGGTGTCGAATGGCCCCACCCGACATGATTAGGATACTCTTTACCAGTATAGGCAGTGTCATAGACGGCAAGGTCTGCGCCTTCCATC
Source organism: Pikeienuella sp. (assembly GCA_049600095.1). Taxonomy (GTDB): domain Bacteria; phylum Pseudomonadota; class Alphaproteobacteria; order Rhodobacterales; family Rhodobacteraceae; genus Pikeienuella. Next base: position 66,574 of record JBMYPG010000002.1, read on the forward strand.
AAGTCCAGTACATTTTGATCAGTCTCGCCCTCTACATGTTCCGTATCCGAAACATACGCGACCGAAACGCCATGTGCCTCCAGCCGGAAACCTGTGCATCCGCCCGGGTGATTCAATTGGCGGGTCATTACCGAAACATCTTCGGTTAGCTGAAACCTGCCGTGGGTTGGTGGTTGAAAATACTCAAGGTCAGAGCCGAGCATTGCTTCTTCCACTGGAAAGAACGGCCGACAAAACAATCGTGGCATCAGCATCCGCATATCGTGCGGTTCCGCTGTGCCGATCCGGAAGCGGTGGCCGGGAATAAAGATAGGTGTGAAGAAGGGCAGGCCACAGACGTGGTCAAAATGGGGATGCCCCAACAGGATGACAGTCTCACGCTCATCCGGATTTTCCATCATAGCGTTGCCAAGCCGACGCATACCGCTGCCGCAATCAAGAATGACGCGCGTGCGGTCGGTCGTGAATTCCATACATGGCGTGTCGCCACCATAAATCGCGGTTTCTTCGCCAGGTGACGGCAAAGAGCCACGCACACCCCAAAACTTGAACTTCACTGAGGTGTCAGTCATAGGCAGGACCCCATACCAATCCCTTCGTCGCACAAAATGCGGTCATTTGCACAGTACCCCCTTTCGTCCAAAAGGACGTAGCGCAAGCCGTTTAGATCGGTTTTTTCTAGCAGCGCATGATTGAGGCTAAGCAATAAATTCCCGTCAGTCGAGCATTTTAGGCACCTTTTTATGTGATCTTCGTCACCATAGGGGGCCCTTGTTACGAAGCTCATTTGCCAAATGATCAATGAAAACACGAAGTTTTGGCTGAAGATAGCGGCCAGAAGGGTATATCGCGTACACCCCCTTGGGGGTCGGGCGATGTTTCGGTAGGAGCTCAACAAGCTGTCCATTTTTGATATAGGGCCCGCAAATAAAATTAGGCGTTAACGATATGCCTAGCCCATCAAGAGCGGCCTGATTTAATGCATCGCCGTTGTTTACAGACAAACGCCCTGTGGCACGGATCAATCGTTCCTCACCGTTAAACCCTGTCAATTTCCAGAAATTTCCCGAGGACAATAACGAATAATGCAAAAGGAGATGCCGAGAGAGGTCTTCGATGGTTGTTGGTGTTCCATTCTTGGCAAGATATGCAGGAGAGGCACAAATATTCATCTGGGTCTCGGCCAATTTCCGAGCCATCATTGAGCTATCAGGCAGTTCGCCGACACGTATCGCTAGATCGAATCCCTCCGCAATCAGCTCAACATACCGATCATCAAATTCCAATCGTGCGGCAACATCTGGGTATTGGTTAAGGAATGAAACCACTAGTGGTGAAATATATTGAAGGCCAAAACTAAGAGGTGTGGAGATTCGCAGCTCTCCGGTTGGTGCCCCTTGCATCGCAGTGGCCATAGCATCAGCTTCACTTGCAGCAAGAAGCACTTCTCGGGCTTTATCTAAGTAGGCTAATCCAATCTCTGTCGGATTGACGCGCCGGGTTGTGCGGTTGAGCAATCGCGCGCCTAAGCGAGTTTCCAAAGACGCGACATGCTTTGATACAGCTGATTTAGAGAGGTTCAGTTTACGTGCCGCCTCAGTAAATCCACCAAGTTCAACCACTTGCACGAATGCACTCATTTCAGTCAGCCGATCCATTCAGTGCATTCCTGATTCCAATTTACACTAAGCAATTGTTGCCGTGTCCGCCTGGAATCGCCAGAAAATAGTCACACGAAGGAATTGTTTATCAGGCTTGTTTCAATGAAATGTTGAGGTTTCGCCTAATCAGTAAAAAGGAAAGATACGTCTTGCCGGGGTAATATTTGCAGTATAACCATTTTGGGTGGAGAACGGGAAACCGGACAGGGAACCATAATTTATGGCTGATGTATCAGCGAGTGAGGCCTTTGTTGCCTTTGAACGCGTGCAGAAAAGTTACGATGGCGAAGCCCTCGTAGTAAAAGACCTCAACCTGAACATTGCTAAAGGTGAATTCCTGACAATGTTAGGACCATCGGGGTCAGGCAAGACCACTTGCTTGATGATGTTGGCAGGTTTTGAAACCGCGACCCACGGCGAAATTCGCCTTGATGGTCGCCCAATTAATAATATTCCGCCGCACAAACGCGGCATTGGCATGGTTTTCCAGAACTACGCGCTATTCCCGCATATGACTGTGGCCGAAAACCTCGCGTTTCCGCTGCAAGTGCGGAAAATGCCTAAGGCTGATATCGAAGCCAAGGTTAAGCATGTACTGGATATGGTCCAGATGGGTGAGTTCGGCGGTCGCCGTCCTGCTCAGCTTTCCGGTGGCCAGCAACAGCGCATCGCTTTGGCACGTGCGCTGGTGTTCGATGCAGAACTTGTGCTGATGGATGAGCCGCTCGGCGCGCTCGACAAGCAGTTGCGCGAGCATATGCAGTACGAAATTAAGCATATCCATGAACAACTCGGTGTGACCGTGGTCTACGTAACACACGATCAGTCCGAAGCTTTGACGATGTCTGACCGGATTGCTGTCTTTAATGACGGTGTTATCCAGCAGCTTGCGCCACCGGATGATCTGTATGAGCGCCCGGAGAATGCGTTTGTTGCGCAGTTCATCGGTGAAAACAACAAGCTGACTGGCACGGTAAAAGCGATCGATGGCAGCACAGCTACGGTTGCATTGTCTGGTGGTGGAGAAGCAAATGCTCTCGCCGTTAACTGCGGTCCTGTTGGCTCACAGACAATGTTGTCGATTCGGCCAGAGCGGGTCTTCATCGGCGATCAAGGCGAGAATCGCTTTGATGCGCAGGTGTTGGAGCTGATTTACTTAGGCGATCACATCCGTTGCCGCCTAAATGTTGCTGGGAATGACGAGTTTATCGTCAAAGTTCCGAATGCAGCAGGGCATAAGCATCTTGTCGTTGGTGAGGCTACTATGGTTTCGTGGATGACAGAGGATTGCCGCGCGCTTGACGCCGGCTGACGAAAAAAGGCGTGCGGAGACGCCTTTTATAAATTGGGCCAGAATGGTCCATTAGACAGGGAGACTACCCAATGAAACTTAAACTCGCACTCGGCGCAGCCGCGATCGCGTCAATGACCGCAGGCGCGGCCTTGGCCGACGGGCATGCCATTACAGTCGTCTCATGGGGCGGCGCTTATACTAAATCTCAGGTCGAAGCTTATCATAAGCCTTGGATCGCCAAAACTGGCAACGCAATCGTGTCAGAAGACTACAGCGGCGGTTTGGCTGAAGTTAAAGCGCAGGTCGAAAGCGGCAATGTCACTTGGGATCTGATTGATGTTGAGCTTTCAGACGCTGTTCGTGGCTGTGACGAAGGTCTGTTCGAAACAATCGACCATTCCAAACTGTCAGCTGCTCCAGATGGCACACCTGCGACTGAGGACTTCATCCCAGGTGCTTTGACTGAATGCGCTGTTGCCAACATCGTTTGGTCGACCATTTTTGCTTATGACAAATCTGTCATTGCAAATGGCCCAACCACAATTCAGGATTTCTTTGATCTAGAGAAATTCCCTGGCAAACGTGGTCTGCGTAAGACACCAAAAGCGAACCTAGAGATGGCGTTGTCTGCTGATGGCGTTGCTGCGGGCGACATCTATGAAGTACTGAGCACACCTGAAGGTGTTGATCGTGCATTCGCAAAGCTCGACACTATTAAAGACCAGGCAGTGTTCTGGGAAGCTGGCGCTCAGCCTCCACAGCTTTTGGCTGACGGCGAAGTTGTTATGACCACTGCTTACAACGGCCGTATCTTTAACGCTGTTGCGTCTGAAGGTAAGGAATTCGAAGTTGTTTGGGACAGCCAGGTATTCGCACTTGACTTGTGGGCGATCCCTAAAGGCACCAAGAAACTCGACAAAGCTTTGGATTTCTTGAACTTCTCAACTGAAACAGAGCAGCTTGGTGCTCAGGCTTCATGGATCTCTTATGGTCCTGCCCGTAAGTCATCAGCTCCTTTCGTGAAAACGTTCCACAACAACCCAGCTCTGGAAATGGCACCACACATGCCAACAGCGCCTGCGAACTTCACCACTGCGATCAGCAGTGACTTTGAGTTCTGGGCAGATAACCAGGACGAGTTGAACGAGCGTTTCGCCGCTTGGTTGGCTAACTAATCGCCTTGTGGGGCCGCCTGAAAAGGTGGCCCCCATTTTCCCGTAAGCGATACGTCGCTTATCGGAGAATGATGGCGGGCTGATCGTAATCCCGCCGCGATAAAACAGGGGGTTGCATGAGCGACGCCACACAAGACGGGCCACTACTGGCCGCCGATGGTACTCCGCTAAAGAAAAAGCTGGCGCAGGCGCTGTTCATCAGCCGTGCGCGTGCGTTTTCGTTGGTTGCACCGCTGCTGATCTTCATTATCGCCAGCTTTATGTGGCCAATTATTTCGCTGTTGTGGCAAGGCCATTTCAACGACACCTTCGAAAAGATCATGCCGAATGTGACGGCTGAACTAGCGGATTGGGACACGACTTCTGAACCTACAGAAGAAATGTACGCCGCCTTGGTCGCCGACATGATTGTCGCACGGAAAGACAAGACCATCGGTAAGGCCGCAAGCCGGGTTAACCGAGAACTTTCAGGCGCGCGTTCATTGTTCACCTCCACGGCGCGGAAAGCAAAAAAGCTTGAGGCACCGTTCAAGGAAAGCATGATCAAGACAAAGGCGAAATGGGGTGAAATAGAGGTATGGCATGCGATGAAAATCGCGTCGCGCAGCTATACACCTGCCTACTATGCTGCCGCCTTGGACATGAAGATGACTGCGGATGGGTCATTTACGGCACAGTCAGAAGAGCGCCAAATCCACGTTAAATTGTTCTTCCGTACAATGTGGATTTCCGGCCTTGTGATGATTTGCTGTCTGATCCTTGGCTTTCCAATTGCCTATCTGTTGGCACATCTACCCACCCGTACATCGAACCTGCTGCTAATCCTTGTGCTACTGCCTTTCTGGACATCTTTGCTGGTGCGCACCACCGCTTGGATCGCCATGTTGCAGAAACAGGGCGTTCTGAATGATCTGTTTGTGGTTTTTGGGCTGGCGAGCGATGATCAAAGGTTTACGCTGATCTATAACCAATTGGGTGTGGTCATATCTATGACGCACATCCTGCTGCCCTTTATGATCCTGCCACTGTATTCCGTGATGAAAACGATCCCGCCAAGCTATGTGCGTGCAGCCAAAAGCATGGGCGCACGGAATGGGACAGCGTTTTGGCGGGTCTACTTTCCCGGTACAATTCCAGGTATCGGCGCTGGTGGCCTTTTGGTCTTTATTCTTGCCATTGGATACTACATCACGCCTGCACTGGTCGGTGGCCAAGATGGGCAGTTGATCTCGAACTTCATCGCCTACCACATGCAAAAATCACTGAACTGGTCACTCGCGGCCGCATTGGGTGGTGTCTTGCTGATTGGTGTATTGGCTCTCTACTGGCTCTATGACCGCATCGTCGGCATCGACAACATGAAACTGGGGTGATCCGATGAGCGACGAACCAAAAACATTTCGCTATATCCCGCCACAGCCACCAATGTGGTTCAATCTGGCTTGGACTGGTGGCCTCGGCGGCCTGTTTGGCCTGCTAACGGCGCAAGGCGACGGATCGCTAATGTTGCCGTATTTGGCGGTCGGCGGCGCGTTTTTCGCGGCGCTCGCCTTCGTTGCCATCACCATCATCAAAAAACGCCGACTGGGTGGTTATGCCGGGGCGATCGTTTCCTTTGTTGTCGGCATTGTCCTGTTCACATTGTCCTATGCTGTGCTTGCCGCGATTGTTGGCTACGTTATCGGTCGAATGGCAACATGGTTGTCATCTGGTGATTATCGACTCGGCCAGCCGCCATATGCGACTACGGGCGAGGTTCTGTGGTTCTTTGGCTTCCGTGTCATATGTGGTGCGATCTTTGTCTTTCTGATCACACCAATCATCATCGTTGCGCCACTCAGCTTTAATGTTGAGCCATATTTCAGCTTTACTGAGGGTATGCTGGCCTTCAATCCGGACGCTTATTCTATCCGTTGGTACGAAGACATCCTGCGCAACGGTATGGCTGCACCTGATGCGGTTGCCGGATGGTGGGCTGATATGTGGAACAATGCGCAGTGGATTCGCGCCATTCGCAATAGTTTCTTTATCGGGATTATGGCGACCATCCTGTCCACTGGCCTTGGTACTTTGGCGGCCATCGGGCTTAGCCGCCCGGAAATGCCTTTCAAGGGCGCGATCATGTCTTTGCTGATCTCTCCTATGATCGTTCCGTTGGTTATTACAGCTGCGGGCATGTTCTATTTTTATTCGAACTTGCAGCTTACCGGCACATATACGTCAGTTATCTTGGCGCATGCCGCACTCGGTACGCCCTTTGTGATCATCACTGTGACAGCGACGCTGGTTGGTTTTGACAATAGCCTGACACGCGCGTCAGCATCTATGGGTGCTGGTCCAGGGCGGACGTTCTTTCAGGTTCAGATGCCGCTGATTCTGCCGGGTGTTATCTCTGGCGGTTTGTTCGCCTTTATCACTTCGTTTGATGAGGTTGTTGCGGTGCTGTTCCTTGCGGGGCCGGAGCAACGGACGATCCCTCGTCAGATGTTCTCGGGCATTCGCGAACAGATTTCACCGACCATTCTGGCGGTTGCTACGATCCTCGTGATCATCTCCATTATGCTACTGGCAACGGTTGAGATGCTGCGCCGCCGGTCAGAGCGTATGCGGGGCTTGTCACCCGGCTAATGCGAATATCATTTTTATCACTGGTTCTATGGGCCGCCGCGACAACAATCGCCGCG
>JBMYPG010000003.1:0-71278 GCA_049600095.1 Pikeienuella sp.
GTTTCTACCCTGAAATTCTGGGGCCCATTTTTCTGCCTGTGGGATGTTTGGCTGTACAACGCGAACGGTCAGGGTCTGGCCTTTTTCGGGTGCGGCCAGAACATATAGCCCCCAAACCCAACTGACCGCGAGTACAGCGGCGACGGAGGCCAGCGCCGACATTCGTTTTAACCCAAACGCCGCTATCGCCAGCACCAAAGTGATCAAGCTAAGAGCATAGGGGCCGACCATTGCCGATAATTGAGCGACCGGCGTATCCACCCAAATGTAGGCGGGCAATACCCATGGGAAACCGGTTAGTATGTAGGATCGAGCAGCCTCTGCCATAAACCAGCACCCGGCCAAGCCAAATGCGGAACCGGGGAAAAACCTTTGTGCTGCCCAAAAAGCCACGGCCCAAAACAGGCCAAGGCCGCCAGCCATCCCCACCAAGGCAAAAGGAGCCATCCAGCCGAAAACGGTGGCATCGATTAGGAAAGGTTCGACGATCCAATGCAACGTAATGGCAAAAAACACGGCCCCGATTAGCCAACCGGCCCGAAAACCGCCGCGCAATAGCCAAAAAGAAAGTGGCCCGGCGACAAATATCAGCGGCCAAACGCCAAATGGCACATGGGCCAATGCCCATAAAACCCCAGCAATGATTGCAACAAATGCGCGACGCCAACCGGCCAGCGCCTCAATCGTCGCTGAAACACTGGCCAATTTGTTCAATTTGCTATTCCGCCGCTCGCGCTTGTACCGCGCCGTTTAAAGTGACCCGCAGGCGTTTAATCCGTCGTGGGTCAGCCTCAACAACCTCGAATTCATGCCCCTCTGGATGGGTGATTACTTCGCCGCGTTCCGGCACACGATGAGACAACATGAAGACAAGGCCGCCGAGCGTCTCTACATCTTCATCCAAATCATCAGCCAGCAGGTCTACGCCTGCTTCGGTTTCAAACTCGGCAAGTTCAGCACGTGCATTGCAGAGGAACACACCATCAGATTCCCGCCGCCACAAAGCGGCTTCTTCCTGATCATGCTCGTCTTCAATATCGCCAACGATCTGCTCTACCAGATCCTCAATAGTAACGAGGCCGTCAACGCCGCCATATTCATCAATGACCAGCGCCATATGGTTCCGTTCCGCCTGCATGCGCTGCATCAACCGTTTGGTTGGCATAGATGGGGGAACAACTAACATCGGGCGCACCAATGACATGAGGTTAAAGTCTTTGTCGCCACAGGCGCCAAAACCCCGGTCCAATGCCACGTCTTTGACATGCACGAACCCAACCGGGTCATCCAGTGTTTCGCGATAAACAGGCAGGCGGGAATGCGTACCCTCGCGGAAGGCCTCGGTCAGCTCTTCCAGCGTTGCCTCCTCAGCAATCGCAACAATATCAGCGCGGGGGATCATTACATCTTCCACCCGCTGATCGCGCATTGTCATGATGTTTGTAAGAAGCGCACGTTCGCTTTCGGTGGCACCAATTGCCTCCAGCGTCGCGTCACTATCTCTTCCGGCCAGCCTTAGTAGGCGGGTCAGAAAACCGCTAGATCGCTCAGGTTCTTCGCCCTCGCCCGGTATCTCCGGCGTCGGAGATTGTTGGTCGTTCATCGTCCTCACTCAGTTACGAGCCTTTCGGCCTAGGGTTTGGCATAGGGATCTTTGATCCCCATCTTTGCCATTGCCTGACTTTCCAGCCCTTCCATAACCTCTGCATCTGCATCGGTTTCATGATCGTAGCCCAATAAATGCAAGACGCCATGGGCGAAAAGATGGGCAAAATGGTTCTCTACAGTTAAATGTTGCGCCTTTGCCTCAGTTTCAACCGTTTCACGCGCAAGTGCAATATCGCCAAGAAAACCGTCCGGTGCCAAAGTGGGCGCATTTTCCGGGGTCGCCTCATGCGCGGGCCACGACAAAACATTGGTTGGAGTAGGCTTGCCACGAAAGGCGCTGTTTAGGTCGGCAATCCGTTCATCACCACAAAGCAGGGCACTGATTTCCACATTCTGGGGTGTTAACCCTGTTGCCGCGATGGCGGTTCCTGCGGCCCGCAATGCGACCTCTCGATACCACGGCGCAGCATTGGACCACGCTTCATCCTCAATATTAAATTCGATTGCTAAGGTCACGCCGTGCCGTCCGCGTCATAGGCCCTGATGATTTTTGCCACCAATGGATGGCGGATAACGTCATTTGCAGTGAAGTGGACAAACTCAATCCCCTTCACCCCATCAAGAACACGCACTGCCTCTACCAAACCGGAGCCTACACCGCGTGGCAGGTCAATCTGGCTTGGGTCGCCGGTAATCGCCATCCTGCCGCCTTCCCCCAACCGGGTCAGGAACATTTTCATCTGCATCTCGGTCGCGTTTTGCGCCTCATCCAACACAACAAACGCGTTTTGAAGCGTCCGGCCACGCATGAAAGCCAAGGGCGCAATTTCGATGATTTTATCTTCCATCAGTTTCGCAACCTGCTTACCGGGCAGCAAGGCACCGAGGGCGTCGTAAAGCGGCTGCATATAGGGGTCGATTTTTTCCTTCATATCGCCAGGCAAAAACCCTAAGCGCTCACCCGCTTCGACGGCAGGGCGGGACAGAATTATCTTGTCGACTTTTCCTTCCAAAAACATGGAAACAGCCGCCGCAACAGCGATGAAGGTTTTGCCGGTACCTGCTGGACCAACGCCGAACACCAGTTCGCTGCGAAAAAGTGCCTCAACATAATCGCGCTGGTTGGCTGTGCGTGGTTCAACTATCCGTTTTTTCGTGCGTATTTCAACCTTGCCGCCCTTGAACATTTCCAACTGGCTGACGGGTTTTGGCGCGCCACGCATCCGTATGGCAGCGTCGACATCGCCTTTTTCAATTGGTCGTTTTGCTTCGAGCCTCTCATACAGTGCTTTTAGCGCAGCGGCAGCACCTTCGGTCGCATCCTCGGGGCCGTGCAGTGCAAGCTGATTGCCACGCCGGGCAATCATAATCTCAAAACCTTTTTCCAGCGCCGCGAGATTCTTGTCGAAGCTGCCGCAAAGGTCGATCAGTAAATTGTTGTCAGGGAATTCAATCAGCCGTTCATTCGGGCTGATGGTTGCTGCGGGGTCCAATTCTGTGGTCGCCACTCGGCCTCCAAGGTTAAGCTGCCTAAATGGTGGCTGAGGCTGCGCTTGCTTTCAAGAGAAAACCGCCGGCCGATACAATATTTGACGTTCGGTTGCGCCTATTAGACCGATTTCGCGGTGAGGCAAGTTGTAGCCCAACTACTTCACCGAGCCTCAAATGGCTATTTTTGAGCAGAAGTACCATCCCACCAATCACGGGGTTTCTTCCGAGCCGCTCGGCCAGATTTATCATCTAGCCAAAGCGCCACCTTTCTAAGAGGTGAGAGGGCAAGACGAAGCCACAATCTGTTTCTTCGTTTAGAAAAATCACGATTGAATGGACAGACCCGCATACATATGGCGCAATCTGATGCCAGTTTCGCCCAATACCCAAAACAAGCCTCAGCATCCGATGTCCATTTTCGAACGCCGGTGATTGCGGACTTACCCGTCGATTCGACACTTGGAGGCCCACTTGGCAATGCTTTGGCCGGGCATGCCTTTACGCATCGGTCACAGGTTGAGCAGAACTCAGCAACGCCAAGCTTTCGTGGTGCATCATGAGCTACTGGCATGGTCGTGAAGATTTTGGAAAACCGCAGGCGTGGCCCAAATTCTGGTGTGATCACCAGTTGGTTACGCGCGTATTCACCCAACCCTGCTTTTATCGCATAAGGAATAACAAGGCCGGTATCATTCATGGATGCCACAGCCTCATAGCCCAAATTGCGGATGTAGGCGGCCACTTGCATGACGATGCCCGCCTCGTGGCTGTATTCTCGGCCAGTAGCCGCGCCACCCAATGCTGAAGGATACGTCGCCAAAAGGCTTTCATCCATTTCATGTCCTAGGACAATTACGGAGGTTATACCCTCCGGCAGTTCATTGGCTGCCTCCGATGCGTCGCGAGCATCGACGCGGGTTTCATACAGCCAACGATCATCAATTTCAGTTACGGCACAAAGGTCCGCACCAAAAAACTGGGCTACCTTTTTGATCTCGGCATTCATCGCGACCGGGTCGTCAATCTCTACCTGATCCGTAGAAACGGGTGTGTCGTTGTTGATAGGCGCCTGAAAACCCTCACGCTCTCCAACTTCATTCCCTCGATTTGAGATGATGTCAGAGATTAACCAGCTTGCGTTGCGCAGGGCAAAATCGCGCTGGGTGAATCCGTCACCCCGGCGTGGGGCTGATTCAATCCGATAACTACCAAAGAATGCCTCACTACGTTTTGAGCGTACGGTTTCATCCCAAAATGCGCGCGTAAACACATCATTTCGCTGATGAAAGGGTTCAAAATCGTCAGTGACATCAATCCCAGCTTCGCGATCAGACTCCGCAAAACGGTCTACCCAATTGCGGCGGCGATCATCTAAATCGGTTCTGTTAGAGGGCCATACCATTTCGGGACAATGGCGCGTCGGGATCAATTCGTCGAGGTCGAATTATTGTAAATTCGGGCCATTTCTGGCTTCAAATCAACCTAAGGCGAGACTAACTCCAATGCCGATCAGGAAAAGCCCACCGACCCAGCGCAATACACTGCTCCATCGTTGACTGGCCTTGATGGTCGCGGCAATTGAACCGCCGACGATAGCCACAACAATGTCAGAGGGTAGAGCGGTAAGCGGTACCAACACACCCAAAATTAGCATCTGAGTAACAACATCCCCGCGTCCCATCTCAACAAATGGCGGGATGAAAGCCATGAAGAACAGGATTGTCTTGGGGTTCAGGACTTCGACCAAAACGCCCTGATAGACAATTTGAAAAAATGATCGCCGTTTATGTAACGCCTTCGTCTCGAATGCGGCTTCGATCTCTGCGTTCATGGCGGCGTCATCTTGTTTTTCTCGGATCATGCCGACGCCAAGATAAATCAGATATGCCGCACCGACCCATGTCAGCACGGTGTAGGCGGTGGCCGACTGCTGAAACACTGCTGCCAAACCCATGGCCGCAACCAGGGCCAGCAAGACACCACCCAGCCCAAGGCCAATGGCCGAGGCAAACCCTGCGCCCCTGCTTTGACCAATGCTGCGCGATAAAACGTAAAGCATGGATGGCCCGGGCGTCACGCTAAGCAACAGCCCGGCAATTGCGACTGTAAAGATCGTCTCTATTGAAGGCATAAAGTCAGGACGCCTCTGCGCTATTCATTCTATTTTCAAATGGGTTTTGGACCGCGCCCTGCGTATCATAGTTTGCAGACCAAAGGCGGTCGCCCCGGCGCTCTCTCAGATACGGAAAATCACGCAGTAGCATTCTTTCTAAATGAACGCCTGCGCAAAAACCTTCGTATTTAGGCGGGTTGTCCTTTGAGGTAAGCTCATCAAAAGGTTGAATAATTGCGTCATAATTCGCAGCCACAAAATAGGGCATCGAATACCGCTCAGGGCTGAGATTCAGCACGCGGTGCGGCGTGGAACGGAAAACACCGTTGGTCCATGCTTCGAGCATATCGCCGATATTGATAATATAAGCCTCTGGCCGAACGGGTACATCAACCCATTCATCATCACGGGTCATGACCTGCAGACCCTTTTGACGTTGGTGGAGCAATGTCAGACATTCGTAGTCTGTATGCGCGCCCATATTGACGCTGTTTTTCTTAGTTGTTTCCTGCGCACGCACATAGTGCAACAGACGCAACTGAGAGATCGGCTTTGTCATATACTGCGTCAGCTCACCCGGCTGTAAGCCAAGATGCATTTCCAAAGCAGAACAGATGCGCCAACCGGTATTGGAGATAAGATTATAGTACCGATAAATTGTTTCCCGGAATCCATCCAAATTTGGCCACACGTTTGGACCCAGCAGCAGGTTACCAGCAAGGAAATCCGGGTCATCATGCGGCAGGTCAAGCGCTAGATCGAATGCTTCATAGTTGCGGTTTATTTCGTCTGCGTAGTCGCCCTTTTCAGTGAAGGGCACATATCCGCGATGATTGAGACTGTCGCCGATGTAATTTGCGCGCTTCACATGATCCGGCAGCGCAAAAAACTCTTCGGCGGCCTTATAAGTCTGTTCAATAACTTGGCGAGAGATACCGTGGTTTACGATGTAGAAAAAGCCGACCTCTCTTGCCGCCTGCCCCATTTCATCGGCAGTGCGCTTGATCGCGATTTGATCAGTGCCCAATAACGGCGATATATCTATGACAGGAAGAATGATCGCCTCCTTCGCTATGCTTTTCCAACCCCACCAGACAGCCTAAAGTTGTCACATTGGGCATAAGAAATGCAAGGTGTATTAACTAATGTTACTGCTCACGTAACCAACTTCATAAAGATTAAGGATAAGTAAACTAATGTTTTAGGCGAATTGGAAAGGCCGCGACACTCGCCCTCCACATTTTCGCCACATTAGCCGAACGGAGAAATAATTTTCTCCCTACAGTTGATTTATTGCTCGCATGTCGGCTGCTATCAAATGCGGCGCGGCGCATATATGTTGGCGTACGAAGAACAGAATCAGGAAATTCAATGTCTCTCTCCGCTCTCAAAAATCACCTTCGCCGGACCTCTGCGCTTGAACAAGCGGCGGGTGTTTTATCTTGGGACCAAGAGGCAATAATGCCCACCGGCGGGGCTGGGCAACGGGCCGAGCAATTGGGCGCGATGGCGGCCGTTATCCATGATTATCAGTCCGATCCACGGATCGCTGAGTGGATTGATGCGATTGATAACAAAGAGCTTTCAGCCTTTGACCAACGAAATATCGCCGAAGCGAAACGTAGCTATGACCGTGCGACCAAACTGCCCGCGGATCTAGCGGAGGCTTTGGCAAAGGGTGCTGCAACTGGGCAGTCAATCTGGGTTGATGCGCGCAAGAAGGGCGACTTCAAAGCCTTTGCGCCTGCGTTAACTGAAATGGTTAATCTAAAACGTCGAGAAGCAGAGGCGCTGACCGATGATGGCGACTTGTATGATGCTTTGCTTGATGAGTTCGAACCAGGTGCACGGGTCGCTGATTTGTCACCTTTGTTGGAGAGTTTACGCCCTGATTTAACGCACCTGAGACAGGCAATCGCAGAAAAAGGCCTTGCTGCGAACCAATTGGCAGCGAATGCATTTCCTGCGGCGGATCAACTGTCTCTCGCTCAGAAAATAGCTGATAAGTTGGGGTATGATTTAACCAGAGGCCGAATCGACACCGTCACCCACCCATTTTGCTCTGGCACAGGTGATGACGTTAGAATTACCACCCGAACGGATGAGAGCGACCCTTTCAACTGTTTGTATTCAACGATCCACGAAGTTGGTCATGCCCTATATGCGCAGGGCGCACCCGATGCGTTTTTACCTGCTGCTGATTACTGCTCCATGGGTGTGCATGAAAGCCAGTCGCGGTTTTGGGAAAACCAGATTGCGCGGTCGCGGCCCTTCATGGACTGGCTACACCCGGCGATGACCGAAGCGTTCGGCGATGCCGCCCCGGCCAGCGCAGATGCGCTTTATCAGGCGGTCAACAATGTAGAGACAGGGTTCATTCGCACCGAAGCAGATGAAATTCATTATAACCTGCACATACTGCTGCGGTTCGAGCTGGAGCGTGATCTGATCTCTGGCGATTTAGACGTCAGTGACCTAGAGGCGGAATGGAACATGCGTTTCGAGCGCGATTTCGGGCGGGTAGTCACAGACCCCGCAATGGGCGTTTTACAGGATGTTCATTGGTCTGCCGGCCTGTTTGGCTATTTCCCGACCTATTCACTGGGCAACATCTATGCTGCCTGCCTTGACGAAGCGATGCGGGCCGAAATGCCCAACCGCGATGAAATGGTCCGGCAAGGTGAAACTGCGCCGATACTCAGCTGGCTGAGAGCGAACATTCATGAGCACGGGCGGGTTTTGACAGCACCGGAATTGATTGAACAGGCGACGGGCAAACCACCGAGCGCCGCGCCCTTGGTTGCTTATCTGAAAGACAAATTTGGTACCCTCTATGACCTCTGACCGTATCGATACTCTTGAAACCCATATCGCCCATCAAGAGGCCGCGATTGAAGACCTGAGCGAAACCGTGCAGGCACAATGGCTGGAGATTGATGCGCTCAAACGTGCAGTTGGTAAATTGAACCGCACCTTGGAAGCCATGGCGATGGCGGCGGGGGATGATGATACACCACCTGCGGATCAGCCACCGCCGCACTACTGACCACCATAAGCCAAAACTGCATTCAGAATTAGTCTCTCTGCCCACATTTTACGGCGCAGAAGGCAAAACCCTTTGTCGAAATGGTCACATCCGATACAAGCACAAGTAGATGTGAAGAGCTTCGGAGTGTTCATCACGGGCAGTTGCACATAACGTGAAGCTACGCACTCTGATGCGAATGCATTTACAAAACCCAAATACAGGGAGTTAAGCCATGAGAAAGTCGTTAGTCACACTTACCGTTGCAGCCGGAATAATCACAGGCGCAGTTGGCGGGGCCGCATTGGCAGGCGGACATGAAAAGCACCCAGCTGTTAAGGCACGGCAGGCTTCTATGCAGCTTTATGCGCATTACCTTGGCCAGTTGGGCGCGATGGCCAAAGGCAAGGTAGAGTATAACGCAGAGAAGGCTGACACCGTCGCGAAATCCTTGAACGCAGTGGTCGGTCTCGACAAATCTGCAATGTGGCCACAGGGCACCAGCAACGCTGACTTGCCGGGTCAAACCTCTGCGTTGCCAGAAATTTGGTCTACGTATCCTGCTGTCGCTGAAAAGGGTAAAGCATTGGCAGACGCATCAGCGCAGATGGCATCAGCAGCTGGTCAGGGCCTAGATTCATTGCGTGGCGCAATTGGCGGTGTCGGTGCAGCCTGCGGTGCCTGCCACAAAGCATTCCGCGCGCCAGCGAATTAAATTAATCGCGCATTGCTGAAATAGACGTTTCGGGCGCAAAAAGACCTGCGCCCGGAATGCACCGGACCACCAGATTTCAAAACCGGAGAATGACCTTATGCGTCGATTGATTATGCGTCTGGCCGCCTTGGCCATCATCGGCCTTGCTGTTTTCCGGTTTCTGACTTCACCTGAAAAAATTGACCCTGCTGAACTGACTGGCCTGACCGGCGACCCAGTGCGTGGTGAACTGGTTTTCCACGCTGGCGGTTGCGCATCTTGCCATGCTGCACCCAATGCGGAGGGGGAGGCAAAACTGACCCTCAGCGGTGGTCGTGCTTTCGCCTCGCCTTTTGGGACCTTCTATGCGCCAAATATTTCGCCCAGCGCTGAAGGGATAGCAGGGTGGTCTGACGAAGATATGGTTAACGCGATGAAGTTTGGCACCTCGCCAGAGGGCTCGCATTACTTCCCGGCTTTCCCTTACGGGTCGTATTCGCGGGCCGAGTTGGGCGACATTGTTGACCTGAAAGCATTCATGAATGGCCTGCCGAGTGATCCAACGGAAAGCAAAGCCCATGATGTAGGTTTTCCATTCAACATCCGCCGTACTTTGGGTGGTTGGAAGTTGCTGTTCATGTCGGATGAGCCGCTGTTGGCTGAAGCGGATACGGAGCTGTTAAAGAGAGGCCGCTATTTGGCAGAAGCTTTGGGTCATTGTGGAGAGTGCCATACCCCGCGCAATGCCTTAGGTGGCCTGCAAACGGATCAATGGTTGGGTGGTGCCCCCAACCCCAGCGGCAAAGGTCGCATCCCGAACATCACGCCCGGAAAACTGACATGGGATGACGTGGATATACTTGAGTATCTCACCTCTGGCTTCACCCCCGAATATGATGTGGTTGGTGGTCATATGGCAGAGGTTGTTGAAAACCTCGCGAAGCTGCCAGACAGCGACCGCGCAGCGATTGTTGCTTACCTAAAGGCTGTGCCTGCACTGCCATAAGTTCAAAAAAACGACATCAAGCGCGGCTAAAACCTCTTTACTTTCAACCATGAAACACGGCTACTCCGCCCAACTGAAAAGAGGGTACAGTGGACCGTAAAGACAATATTGATGCGTTTGGTGCAGTGGTGCTGGTGGCATTTTCCGCCTTGCTGGGCCTCAATCAGGTTCTCGTAAAATTGGTAAGCGTAGGCATGGCCCCGGCGTTTCAGTCTGGCCTTCGGTCCGCGTGCGCATTTTTCCCTGTGCTTATCTTTGCGCTTATCATGCGGCGCAAGCTGACCGTATCCGATGGCAGCCTAATTCCCGGTCTAATCACCGGCGTATTTTTTGCAGCAGAGTTCCTGTTGTTGTTTCAGGCTTTGGAATACACGAGCGTCGGGCATGCCTCGATTATGTTTTACACCATGCCATTTTGGGTGGCGTTGGGCGCGCATTTTCTAATCCCCGGAGAAAGGCTAACGCTGATCCGTGTTATCGGGCTGGCGCTATCTGTTGCTGGCGTTTCCATTGCGCTGATAAAATCTGGCGGTTCCGGAGGGTCTGACCCGCTGTTAGGCGACATAATGTGCTTGGTCGCCGCCATGGGATGGGCTGCAATTGCCTTGATTGCGCGAACAACCAGCTTTTCAAAATCCGCGCCAGAAATGCAGTTGCTTTACCAACTTGCCGTCTCTGCCCCTATCTTGTTGGGCTTTGCCTTCTTGTCAGGGGAAACGTTCCGAGAGTTGACGAATACACATCTCTGGATCTTTGCCTTTCAGGTATTTGGTGTTGTGTCCGTCGGTTTTTTGACATGGTTTTGGATTCTTTCGATTTACCCGGCATCTGACATGGCGTCATTCGGCTTTCTTGCGCCAGTGTTTGGCGTGATTTTTGGGTGGCTGGTATTTGATGAGGCGTTAACGGTTGAGGTTATCGGCTCTTTGGCATTGGTCGGTATCGGGATTGTTTTGGTTAACCAAAAACGCAAGGCACGTTAGCCGGTTTGCTCTCTCGCACGACGGATCAACGCATTGTTCACTGCTTTCAGCGCAGCCACATGATCCAGAACGCCGACCAACTCATCGCCATCAAAAACCGGCAAGAAACCTGATTGGCTCTGCTCAAACAGCTTCAGAGCCGTATCCATGGTTGTCGCCTCGCTCAGCGCGAACCCTCCGTCAGCCAGCTCTTTGGCTTTGTTGTTCTCTTCACCGCTGGCAGAGCGCATGGCTCGGCGCACCAAAACTGTTGCCGGGACAAAGCGAACACCGTCAACGATGTTTACGCCAGCCCTCATAAGCTGACTTAGGAAGAAAGACCGGAATACAAAACGCTGTGCTGTGACTGTGGCTAGCGACACGGATACCATAACTGCGATTGCAGCCTGATAATCGCCCGTAAGCTCAAACACGATCAACGTTGTCGAAATCGGCGCGCCCAGTACCGCAGCCGCAACAGCGCCCATTCCGGCAAGGGCATACAACCCTTCAGACCCCGAAACCTCAGGGAATACCGACACAGCGATAGAGCCGAATGCCAACCCAGTGAATGCGCCCATCATCAAGGCAGGTGAGAACACACCGCCGCCCATTCGGCCTGCATAGGTGATGGCAACGGCAGCAGCTTTGACCACGGCAAACCCGATGGCCATGCCCAAGGTCAATTCTCCGGTCAGAGCCAGTGATGTCGTTTCATAACCAACGCCGATAATGTGCGGAAACCAGATAGCGATAAGGCCAAGCATCGCGCCAGCAACGGTTGGCCGTAGCCAGACAGGAAGGTTGAGAGCCGTTTGTGCTTTGGTCGCTAAGTCCTCGGTTAAGAACAGCGCCCGCATCAGGATCGCCGCAACCAAACCCGAAACAAGGCCGAGAATAAGAAAGGCTGGCAGTTCCTCATAAAACGCCAACGAGGCCGCCGGTAGCGTATATTCGGCCACCTCGCCCACATGGATGCGAGAGATGACGGCACCGGCAACCGATGCAATAACAATTGGTGCAAAAGCACGCGGCGCGTAGTGCCGCAGCACAACTTCTAATGCGAATAGGGCACCTGCGATGGGGGCGTTGAAGCTGGCCGAAACAGCGGCGGCGACGGCGCAGCCCAGAATATCGCGTGCCGATACACCGTGCATATCAATCCGCTCAGCGATCCACCCGGAAATGACAGCGGCGAGGTGGACAACCGGCCCCTCTCGCCCGGTTGATCCGCCGGTTGAAAGGGTGATCAGAGAGGCCGCAGCGGATGCGAGCCCCTCTTTCCGGTTCACCCGCGCATCACGCAGGGCGCTGGCAGCGATGACGTCAGAAACAGAAAGCGCCGTTGCCTTTTTGGTGAAACGCATCAGAATCAGGCCAACGCAAAGCCCCGCGATGACTGGTGCAAAGAACACCACCCAAGGGTTCAACCCGGCGGCAGCGGTGTGCAAGGTCAGGCTATCCGCGCCGTAGACTGTCATATGCAGTTGGTCGATGAGCAGGCGAAAACCAATGGCGGTGTAGCCAGAGATTATGCCGACCAAAAGGGCAACAAGCCAGAACACCAGACGATCCCGCGCCGTGGCGCCAGCTTCGCCTAGCGCCAGTGACCACCCAGCCAGTCCATTTTGGCCCGGCTTTCCGTTATCGGAGTGTTTTTGTTCGCTCATCCCGCCCTCGTTAACCTTCTATAGGCGAGCGGGTGAGCGGCGAACAGTGCGTCAGTTCAAATAGATCATCTTCATTGGCTTCAATGTGTGAGCTTGCTCAAAGGTAAAAGCAGCATCGCTAAACTTTGGCTCAGCCTGACCGCCAACATTATTGGAGTAGGCATAACCTTCGATGGGCAGGCCATTTTCCATGTTCATCACCTGATCTGCGTTCTCATCATGGTGCAGAACGATGGCGTATCGCCCCGGGGGCAGCCACCCAACCGAGACTACCATTCTTTCGCCTGTCGGGGCTTCGCTGGCCCACGCCGTGATGTCCGTCGTCGATGATCCGGCAAATGCCGTTTCATCATCATAAACTAGGATATGAACAACACCTTTTGTGCTGCGCAATCCATCAACTTGGATCTTTAGTTCATTGCCCAACAGCGTTGGAAGAAGGAATACATACAGCAAGGCCAGCGTCGTGCCGGCCACTGCCAAAATGTTTGATAGGCCCCGCCGCGTCATGCAAGTAAGTTGGGGTAAAATGCGCTTGCGATATAATACGCGCCTGACCCAAACCAAAGTGCCATGAGTATCCAAAACAGGGCTGGATCTTCGTCTCGGTTAATCGCTTCGACCAAGAACACCTCGCCCCTGGTAAGAGCAAGGTAACCCCAATAGACGAACAACAGCCCCCAAATCGCGTACCAACCCAGCAAAGTTGCCACAATCATTACCGGCAGAACGATAAGAGTGCGCCACTTCTGGCTGGCCCACACATTTTGGCCAGTCCGCGATTTTTGCGTTTCTGATTTTCGTTTTGGCGTCATCTTTATAGCGCTCCTTTGAAGGCCATATATGATAACTGTATTCGATGTAAAACCACCACAATCAGAGATACTTATGACAGGCCATCCAACATTTTCCGACAAACCTCAGCAGCAGCTACCTCGCGAAGCGTATGTTTCTGATGACTGGCTGGCGCGAGAGAAGCGCGACCTGTTTGGAAAAAACTGGGCATTTGTCGGGCTAACCCATGATTTCAAGGAACCCGGTGATTTTCGCACGGTTCAGGCCGGGCCGCATAACCTGATTGTTGTCAAAGACGCTGATGGGAACTTGCAAGGGCATCACAACATCTGTCGCCATCGCGGGACAGAGCTTGTCGAGGGGTGCGGCAATGCCGGAAAATCCTTTGTTTGCCCCTACCATAATTGGGTTTTTAATCTGGATGGGCGGTTGCGAGGGGTGCCTGCACAGCGTGAATGCTTCCCTGACATGGATAAAAAGTCTATCCGCCTGTTCGGTGCAGCAGTCGGCATTTTCCGTGATCTGGTTTTTGTTCATCCAGAAGAAACACCAGAAGAAAGTTTTGACGATTACATTGGCGCACTGGATACCGTGCCTTGGCCGCATGATTTAGGCGGTGGGGCGATGGAAGAAAGCCCCGATGACATCGTTTATGAGCTTAAATGCAATTGGAAAGTTTTCTACGAAAACGCTATCGACGGTTATCACCTTGCCTACCTGCACAAGGAAACATTAGGCGGGCCGACCCATGATAAAAATATGTGGGAGGTATTTGGCCGTAATCTTGTGTGGTGGTCGACAGAACGGGAAGGCGTGAAACACCGCATCCCTGAGTTTGTTGAGCAAGCTGGTGCTCAAAGTGGAATGACCAAGGTGAAGGGCGCTGACACCCCCGGATATGGCGGTGTTTACATGCTGTTCCCAACGACGATTTTAACGCCCAATCCGTGGGGGTTTACCATCTCTACGTTGGAGCCGGTAGATGCTGGCACGACGCTGCTCCGCATTCGAAACTGGTCACCCAAAGGATGGCTCAGCTACCCACTGCGGGCAAAAGACATCCCCGGCTATGACCCCGCCGACGGTCGCATTCGGTCCTCAAAATGGACCGTTCACCCCCTCGATACAGGTGATTTCCAGACAGAGGATGTGTGGGTTTGCGAAAAGATGCAGCGGGCATTGCAATCACCTCGGCATCAGGTTGGCTTTATGGCCGAAGGCACTGGTGGAGAGGCAGTATTGGACCTGTTCCAACGACAGGTGCGGGCCTGCGTCGAGTAAAGCCCTGAACAAGCCGAGGATAGTTTGATTGCTATCTGAACGCGCCTAATGCTTAGGTAGGGGGCGGGGTGCTTGCCCTGCCTATTTTCGATGCAAGGGCGGCCCTATTGGCAAAGAATTTGGCACCGTCAGGATTGTTTGTCTTACTGGCCGCTTCGATCGTGTCGGCGGTGCTCGGCTCTGTGCATGCATTTTCAGTCTTCATTACACCGCTGGAAGGGATGTTTGGGGCGAGCCGATCTGAGGTTTCGCTGACCTATTCATTCGCACTAATCGCCTTAACCTTTTCCGTTTTAGGCGGACCACGCCTGTTTGCCCGCGTCACGCCAGTGGTTTTCATGCCCACTGTTTGCGCCTTAGCGGCCGGTGGTGCCATCGCGGCGGGGCAAGCCGGGGCGTTGTGGCAGGTATGGCTGGGGTACAGCCTAGTTTTTGGGGCAGCAAACGGGTTGGGCTATGGATACGGCCTGCAAATCGCTGCCCGCGCCAATCCGGGTCGTGAAGGAATAGCTATGGGGGTCGTGACCGCCGCCTATGCGCTTGGCTCGGTTCTGTCACCACCGGCATTCGAGATTGCGGTTGATACCGGCGGATTTAGTGCCGCGATGAATGGGTTGGCAGGTATTTTGGTATTGGTTGGGGTTGTGAGCGCTGTTTTGCTTCGCTTTGCAAGGGCGAAAACCATTGCCAACGTCAATCAAAGTGGTGTCGGGTTCGCCCCGGCTCAGGAACAATTCCTGCTATGGTTAGGGTATTTGGGTGGTGTTTTAGCGGGCCTAATGGTGATCGGCCATGCCGCCGGGATTGCCTCCACTATCCAGCCGAATATAGCGGTCTGGTTGGCACCGGTGACCATATCGGTTTGCAACCTAGTCGGCAGCCTGATTGGTGGTCGGTTAATCGACAAAGCACCCTTGTGGGTATCCTTGTCCACCTTACCATTAATGACCGTGGCAGGCGTAATTGCGCTCGTGTTTTTTGGTTCGATGGCGGGGTTGCTAACAGCTCTCGGTCTGATTGGTTTTGCCTATGGCGGCACAATCGCTGCCTATCCCGCTGCAATCGCACGACTGTATGGAATGGCAAATAGTGCGCGCGTTTATGGTCGCGTTTTCACGGCATGGGGTTTGGCTGGTTTGATCGGGCCATGGTTGGCCGGGTGGTTGTATGATTGGAATAGCAACTATGAGATTGCTTTGTATGTGGCTGCGGTCAGCGGACTAATCTCTGTCCTTGCGGCGGTACTACTGACAAAAAAGCGAGCGCCATAGCCACCTACACCCGTGGTTTAATCCCGATGATAGGGTGCACCGGCCAATATCGATGATGCCCGATACAACTGCTCAGCCAACATCACACGCACGAGCATATGTGGCCATACCATCGAACCAAAACTGAGCATACGATCAACGCGTGATCGCAGGACAGCATCATGGCCATCGGCCCCGCCGATCAAAAAGGCGCAATCACGCCGCCCTTGATCACGCAGATCAGCCAACATTTTGGCAAAAGCGCGGCTGTCCGGCGTTTTGCCCCGCTCATCCATGGCGATCAGGCAGGCACCGCTGGGTGCAGCATTAAGCAATAGCTCGCTTTCAGCCGCCGCGCCGCGTTTACGCTTGTCTTCAACTTCAACCAACGTCGCCGGGCCAAGCCCCAAGGGCCGCCCGGTTTGGTCAAAACGTTTTAGATAGTCGTTGTAGAGCGTCGCCTCAGGGCCGTTTCGCAGACGGCCCACTGCAATTATGGAGACTCGCATCTATCCGCGCGTCGTTAACTGTGGCCCTGCGTGGCCTGTCCAGCGCCCGGCGTCGACATCCACATTTTTTCGAGCTGATAAAACTCACGCACTTCCGGACGGAACAGGTGTACGATGACATCGCCAGCATCAACCAGCACCCAATCGCCTGCTGCTTTACCTTCAGTCCGCGTTGTGCGGCCAAGTTTTTGCTTTAGGTCATCGGTTAATTTTTCAGTCATTGCAGACACTTGCCGGGTCGAACGGCCAGAGGCCACAACCATGTAATCGGCAATGGAGGATTTACCCGCCAAGTCGATTGTTACAACGTCTTCGGCCTTGTCCTGGTCAAGCCGGTCGAGAATGAAGTCCAGCAATTTATCGCCGCCAATCTGATCATTTGCGTTATGACCAGTTTCATCCTGATCCGTTTTTTGCGGTTCTACCGCGTCTGAGCCGGTCATTTGGCCCGCATCCATCCGCTCATCAAGAACGAAATCCTTCTGATTCCACGCCGATTGCGCGCCCCCACATACTCAAAAACGGTATAAACCACAAGTAACCTCATAACGTTGATTAAACACGTAATGTGTCAGATGGCACTTGCCTGAATTTGCTTCGCGCCGATAATAAAAGGCTGCGTAATATGCTCCAAAGGTAGGGGTGTGTGCTTTTTGGGGGCGAGTATGAGTAAGATTAAGGTGACGTTCTGGGGAACGAGAGGGTCAATTCCGACCTCTTTCACTCAGGCCGACATGGCTGAAACGCTGGCCAACGCCCTGAACGCCGCGTCACCCGCAGACGTCGCCACACCCGAAGCTGTTGATGCTTTTGTCGCATCTGGCTGCAATGGTGCAGTACCTACCAGATTTGGCGGCGAAACGACCTGCGTCGAATTTGAAAACGCTGGTGGTGGACGTGTGATTATTGACTTTGGTTCAGGCGTGCGCCGCTTTGGCGCTGCGATGCTGGGCAAAGTTGGCCCTGTATCGGACCGGCCTTATCAATTTTTGATGTCTCATATGCATTGGGACCACATTCAAGGCTTTCCGTTCTTCGTTCCCGGTTTCATTCCCGGCAATCAGGTGAAAATCGCAGGGTGCCACCCTGCCGATGTGATTGAGGGGGCCATTACTGGCCAGTTCCAACCCGCAGTGTTCCCCGTTCCTTATCAGGTATTGGGTGCTGACATTTCCTATACCGGCCTGGACCCAGAAGAACCCTTTGAGATGGAAGGGTTCAAAATCACCCCACATCTGCTGAACCATGGCGGCGGCTGTTACGGTTATCGGTTTGAATATGATGGCGTATCGGTCGTTTACGCATCTGACGCTGAGCATAAGCCAGAACAGATCAACCCCGATTACCCCTATGTGCATTGGGCCAAAGGTGCCGATGCGCTAATTTTCGATGCACAGTATTCCTTGCTGGAATCCATTTCAGTAAAAGAAGACTGGGGGCATTCTTCGAACATCGTTGGTGTGGAGCTTGCCCACATTGCTGGTGTTAAAAAGCTGCTGCTGACTCACCATGAACCGCTGAATGGCGATGAGCTATTGTCCAAGATCGTGGATAAATCTGTACAATATGAAGAGCTTCACCGCCCAAAAGGTGCTGATAAAGTTGAGGTTGTAGGTGCCTATGACGGGCTTGTGGTCGAGGCCTGATTTTAGGCACGACTCCTGATCATGACGGGGGCTAGCTAACCCAGCCCCAACAGCAATCGTTCTGCCGTTGCTGGTGCATCCAAACCTCGCCATTCACCAGCGGCCGCATTCAATGCCTGCTGTAGGGCCAAGAATGCGGACACGCCCAACATTAACGGCGGCTCGCCCACTGCCTTGGATCGACGAATGGTGTTCTCTCGGTTTTCGCCCGGTTGCCACAAGGCGACGTTCATGACATCAGCCCGATCACCCGCCGTCGGGATTTTGTAGGTAGAGGGCGCGTGAGTTGCCAAGCGGCCTTTGCCGTCCCACCATAATTCTTCGGTCGTCAGCCAGCCAACACCTTGTGCGTAGCCGCCCTCTACTTGTCCCAAGTCAATCGCAGGATTTAGCGACCGTCCTGCATCATGTAGAATGTCAGCTCGCAGCAATCGGTTTTCGCCTGTTAGCGTATCAACCAAAACTTCACTAACTGCTGCTCCATAAGCGAAGTAATAGAAAGGGCGGCCTTTTGCTGCTTCTTTATCCCAGTGAATATCTGGCGTTGCGTAGAACCCGCTAGCCGCCAGTGATACGCGCGACATATAGGCTGATTTGACGGCCGCTGCCCAAGGCATCTCATTGCCAGCCCAGCGCACAACGCCGCCCTCAAACACCACATCACTGGCCCCTAGGTGGTCGGCAATACGTGCTTTCAATTGCGCGCAAGCATCCTTCACTGCCATGCCGTTCATATCGGACCCGGAGGAGGCCGCTGTGGCAGATGTATTGGGTACTTTGTCGGTTCGGGTCGCGGTGATCCGTATCGCCTCCAACGGTAATCCGAATTCAGAGGCTGCGACCTGCGCGACCTTGAGATACAGCCCCTGCCCCATCTCTGTTCCGCCATGGTTCAACATAACAGAGCCGTCTTGATAGATCAGCACCAGTGCACCAGCTTGGTTAAGGAAAGTTGTTGTGAAGGAAATGCCGAATTTTACCGGCGTTAGTGAAATTCCGCGTTTCAAGACAGCATTGGTGGCATTCCACCCCGCGATGTCAGAGCGGCGTGTGTCATAGTCGCTGGTCTCACGCAGTTCATCAACGATGCGATCAATGACGCAATCGGTGACATCCATATGATAAGGCGTCGTAACCCTCTGGCCGGGGCCATCTGCTGCTTCGTAGAAATTGCGCTGCCGCACTTCCAACGGATCCAGGCCCAGATCATCAGCGATATGCTCAATCATCCGCTCCGCACCCAAAACCCCTTGCGGGCCACCAAAGCCGCGGAAGGCTGTCATTGATACGAGATTGGTTTTGCAACGGTGAGAGATGATCTCTGCCGCCGGATAGAAATAGGCGTTATCAGCGTGGAACATCGCACGATCAGCGATGGCGGCGCTCAGGTCATGAGACCACCCGCAATTTGCCCATTGTTCGAAACGAACACCTTGAATGCGCCCCTCGCCATCATATCCAACCTGATAAGCCACGCGGAAAGGGTGCCGTTTGCCGGTTAGGGCCATATCGTCATCACGATCGAGACGCAGTTTCGCTGATCGCCCGGTGAACTGGGCGGTTATCGCAGCAGCCACAGCAATCAGGTTCCCTTGTGTTTCCTTGCCGCCAAAGCCGCCCCCCATGCGGCGGACCTCTACCGTTACGGCATTGGAAGGTACATCAAGGTTATGTGCTACAACGGCCTGCACTTCGCTGGGGTGTTGGGTGGACGATAGGACGTGAACCTCATCTCCCTCGCCTGGCGTGGCGACGGCAATTTGCCCTTCCAAATAGAAGTGATCTTGCCCGCCCATGTCGATTTGGCCGGTCAAAACATTGGGTGCGCTCGCGATTGCGGCGGTCGCGTCACCCCGTGCCATTCGATAAGGTTCATGCAGGTATGACCCTGCCTTGATTGCGTCATCGATGGTTAGAACGGGTGGGTCCTCGGCATATTTGAGTTGCGCCAATTTGGCCGCGGCTCGGGCTGAAGCACGGCTTTCTGCTGCAACGATAAAAAGAGCTTGCCCATGATAACTGATCGTTGCCTTACCACCGACCAAGGCCAGCGCAGGTTCATCATGAACCGCCGGTCCGGTGTCGTTGATACCCGGAATGTCATCACCTGTATAAACGGCCACAACACCATCAGCTGTGCGAACCGCTGAAAGGTCAGCCTCAGTGATTTGCCCGCAAGCGATTGTGCTTAACCCGAGGGCCAGATGCAGCATTCCCGGCGGCTCTGGCATATCATCAACATACCGGGCTGCTCCTGCAACCTGTCGATCGGCGCTGTCGTGGCGGAGGGGTTTGAAAATTGGATCAGACATTGCCAGCCCCCAATGCCGCACCACGGCCCGTGACCCTCATATCGCCAAATCGCCGCTCCAGATAATACTTCAGCAGCAAGTTCCGCGCGACGGTCATGCGGTATGTTGCACTGGCGCGGTGATCAGTCATTGGCGCAAAATCCTGATCCAGCGCCTGCATCGCCTCCGCAACAGTTTCTTCGGTAAATGGCTTGCCGATCAGTATCGCCTCCGCCGCCGTGGCCCGTTTGGGTATAGCCGCCATGCCGCCATAGGCAATTCTTGCGGCTGCTACGATGCCAGCGTCTATAGTGATATTTATTGCGGCCAAAACTGCCGTAATATCCTGATCGAACCGCTTCGAGATTTTATAACAGCGCATGTCGGCTGATTTTGTAGGAGAGGCAATTTCAACAGCCTCAACAAATTCACCCGCCTGCCGATCTTGTTGTCCATAAGCGATAAAGTAATCCTGTATCGCCACCCGCCGCCTTGTATCCCCTTGACGCAGGAGAACATCTGCACCCAGCGCAATCAGGGCAGGTGGCGCATCACCAATCGGGGAGCCATTCGCAATATTCCCACACAATGTCCCGGCATTGCGCACTTGAGGGCTGGCGAAACGCCGCCAAAGCTCTCCTAAATCGGGGGCCAAGCCAGCCAGCGCTGTCATCGCATCACTATGGCTGACCGCTGCGCCGACACGGATGCCGCCGTTTTGCGTGGTTTCCACGGTCTTAAGGTCCGCACAGTCACCAAGGTAGATCACTTTTTCCGGTGTGAACCCGTGCTTTGTTACCCATAGGCCAATGTCAGTTGCGCCCGCCAAAATGGTTGCATCGGGGTGGGCGTTTATCAGTTCAGCCAGATCATCGGCTTTGCGAGGGGCCCAGAATTGCGACCCGTTATGCTTATATGACAACGCAGAGGGTTCCAGAGCGGCCAGTCGCGCGGTAGCCTCTGCCTGATCACTGATCGCGCGCGGTTCATCACGTGCAGCCTCCGCTGCGGCCAGTATCGGGCCATAGCCAGTACATCGACACAGATTGCCTGCCAGTTGGTCGGCGACTGATTTGGTGTCGGTCGCAGCGCCAGCCTCGTAATTGTCCCAAAGGCTCATCACAAAGCCCGGCGTACAGAACCCACATTGTGATCCATGCCCCTCGGCCAATGCTTTTTGCACTGGGTGCGGGCCATCATCGGTTCCAACACCTTCAACGGTGATTACCTCTTTGCCGTGCAACATCGGCAAAAGCTGGATGCAGGCATTCACTGTTTTCTGACGCAGCTCGCCATCATCTGATAACTCGCGAACCACAACTGTACATGCGCCACAATCACCCTCGGCACATCCCTCTTTGGTTCCGGTCAGACGTTTAGAATATCGCAACCAATCCAGCAGCGTCATATGCGACGGCTGATCATTGATGATCTGCACTTCACCATTCACGATGATTTTTAATGCGTCGTCCATCACATGCCCCGGTTGTTATCACACTGGAGCATCACGCCAAGTTAACCGCTTGTCCAGCAGGCACTTACTATTCAGCGGGCAGATCTAATATTTCTCTGCTTGGCGCAGACGCCGTACAAGGGCGGCAATGACCCCTGATGCGATCTCTGCATTTGCCTCAAACAGTGTAGAAAGCTGCTCATTCGACAGGGCCAAAACATGCGTCGCCTCGACTGCAATAACATCCGCCATGCGCGGTTCCGGGTCTAATGCAGCTAAGTCGCCGAACACAGCCTTTGCGCCAAGATCAACCGTTTCCCCATCTGAGCGCCGGACTTGGACAGCACCGGAAGCTACGATGTAAAGCTCATCCCCTTGGTCACCTTTTTTCATAACGGCTTCGCCGGGGTCAAAATAAAGGGAAGTCAGATAGGGCGCTATATCTGCCAAATCTTCGTCCGGGACATCGCGGAATAGGTCTGCTGCTTTTAACGTCAGCACCTTTTCAATAATGCTTAGGGTCATATCGGTTTTTCCTTCTCCAGCGGCGTCGATATAGGCGATCATATCGCTCAGCAGCGGGCCAGGGTCTTCGATGGTTTCGATTACTTGCGTTATTCGGTCGGGGGCAAATAAAGCCAAATGCCACAACGCCATCGCCTGTAACAGGTCAGTGCGCCAGGTTGCTTCGGTGATGATATGCGCCAGCCATTCATCAGGCTTTTGTTCGGTATATCCAAGTTCAGTCTGCAGTTTAGCCTTCACGTCTGATGCAAAGGGGTCTTCGACCATTCTTGCATGTGACAATAGCTTGGAGGGCGCATTCCTCATGTTTGAGGCTCTGACAGAGGTGATTGTGTTCGCTTCTTCACTGTTTCTCGGTTTCAACAGCCGAACCGCACGATAGGCTCTGCGGGCAGAGCGCATTGAACGGGCAGCAAGCGCACGGTCCATCGCGGCGAACTGTTCTGGATCAGTTGAATGGGCGGCCAAATCACAACGTGCCATGGCTGCGGCCAGACCATTGCGCATCATTTCCTCTGCCTGTGCTTTAACGTCGGCCTTCATTTCTTTTGGCGCAACCGATCCGGCACGCCAAAGTGCAAGATGCACCGAAGCCTTTAAATCAACATTAGTCGAGGAGATGTGCCGCAGCAAATGAGCCTCTGCCTCAGGTGAATCAATTCCACCCAAAGCAGCGACGGCTGTCCGCCGTTGGGACAGTGTATAATTTCGGTTGCCAATCGCCTGTGCAAGTGGACCAACTGCAGGCTCACCAATCAGTGAAAGCGATTGCCGTGCTGCACGAGCTTCGCGGCCGTTAGCCAGACAATCGATCAACAGATTAGCCAACCCGGCATCCGAAACTTTGCCTGCCGCCCTTATTGCAAGATTTCGAGTGCGTTGGTCAGTGGACCGCAACCCTTGAGCAATTGGGCCAGTAGGAGCATTGGAACCGATTTTTAAGATTGCGGCCAATGTTTCAATAAGTTCCGCCACACCACGTGTTGAATAGGTCTCCAAAAACTGGCCAGCCACGGACGCGCCATAGGGACCGCCATGCAGACCCAACCCGATGAGAGCGCCCATGGGCGGGTTCTCAGGTTCCGCCGCAAGTGTTTTGGCCAACAAGCGAGGAGAGTTGCGGTGACCAGTTGCTGCTGCCGCGATCAAAAGCGCATCGCGCAATTCCTTATCTTCTTCGACAGTCAGGCGTCCTGCCATTGGCGGGAACAGTTTGAATCGTGTGATTTCCTTAACCGATGTTAGCAACCGCTTAAGCACCTCAGGTGATCCGTGTGCAATTAGGCGCGGTGCTGTGTTGAGAAACCCATCGGGGTCAAGCACAGCCTGCAACCGCGCAGCTTCTACCGCTTCGTCAGGCTCTCCATGCAGCACTTTTTGGGCCAACATCTCTCGGCTTTCCCGATCAGCAGCACCGACTGCACCAGCATCAAAAGTTTGCCCACTGGACACAGCGCGGTCCATTGCTTTTGCATGAATGTTGGAAACCACCCAACCACCAGCCAACCAAACCAAGATAAAGCCGCAGTAAATATAAACGCCATTAAGTACATCAAAACCATACGCATCGATCCAAATGGCAAGCAAAACACCTGCCAGCGCGAAACCTGCTGGTCGAGCATATTTCTCTGCCAGTTCACGGAAAGGTCGCCGGTGCATTTCAGGCAACGGCTGGTAGAGCGCACTAAATGCTGGCGAATAGAACCCGGCAATCAAGGCACGCTCTATCGCCTTGATCGCTGCGATTACGAATAGGATCCAATACCCAAGCTCACCGAAAGTGGACAATAATACGACCAGCACGGCCATTCCCAACATGAGGGCTGGCATACCGATAATGGCGGTGCGAGGACCGTGTTTTTCCAGAAGCCGGTTCTGACCAACCGCAAGCAGAGCCAGGGAAATTAGGCCAGCGAAGGCTAAGGCGTATCCGATCAATCCGGTCAAAGGTGCAGCTGTTTCGAACGCTTGCGCCGCCGCACCCAGAAAAACGATATCCAGCGCATAATGACCCAAAGCCCAAATGATCGCAAAGCTGGAGAGTGCCATTGCGTATCGTTCGGCACCGCGAGCCAATGACCGCCCACGTTTTGCTTTGCTGCGACGTTGTTGGCTGGCCACTTCCGGTGCTGCGTGCGCCCGGTCAGCAGGCGCACGAGGCGCAATGCCAATTGCCAATGCAGGTGGGACGGCCAATAGCAGCATCATCGGCACCATAAACAACATGTGTTCAACCGAGATCAGCAGCAAAATTTGTGGGGCCAACAGGCCGTTTAGCATGAGGCCAAAGGCATCACCGGCCGCCAAAACAACAAACCACCGCTTGGCGTTTCGGACAGAGAAAAACTGCTCAGCATAGGCCCAGAATGCCAAGCCGCCGATCAGATAGTCGAGCCGCGCCCAAACTGCGATGATGAAAGACAGGGTTTTGGGGGCCCCAAATTCAAAACCAGCTGCCATCGGCACGGATATGACAATCCGCCCAACGATAAGCCAGAACAACAACGTCCTGAGGGGTACATGTTTTCGCCCCCATGTGAACGCCCAAGCTGCAATCGCTGCCGTAACAGCAAAAACAACATACATCGCAGGCAAGCCTTCGGCACCATGATGAGTTAGGAAAAGAGCGGTTCCCGCCGAGTGAAACACCACAAATGGTGCACCCAAGGTGGCAAAGGCGACCATAAAAAATTGGATAGCAGCTAGCCGCCCATCGCGGTCAGCCTCAATCATGATTAACCTGAGTCATCTCGCCTACCCCCACTCTGACGAATTTCTCACCAGCAACTTATAGCGCAAATTTATCAAACAACTAGGGGGTGGTACATTCAAAACGTGCTGTCACGCACGAATCTGCATATGTCGAGATTTTCGGGGAACTTATGCTAAGGCGCTTACACGCCCGGCGGATAGATAGCCTCTATAATACGACTTGCGGCCAAGGCGTCTATGGCAGTGCATGGTGAATTGGCGTCATCCAAAATATGCTCAACCATCGCCGCGAAGAATGGCAAATGCGGTGCAGCAGGAGTTGCAATGTCTTGTTCGATCATTCCGCCATCACGCGTTAGTCGCAGCGGGCCGGGGTCAAAGAACTTTGTCGTTAAGGTTCCTTTTTCCCCGTGGATGGTCAGCCGATCCTCTGCTTCATCAGCATCCGGGTCAAACACGCCGGTCGCGGTACATTCATCGAGGCTAAGCGCATAGGCCACTGCTGACCCTCTGGCCACGACGGAGTGTTTATTTACGGGGCCAAACGCCCAGATCAGCCAATCAAGCGCATGAGAATGGCTGTCTGAGAACCGCCCGCCGGGCGAAGCTGAGGGGTCGCCACGCCACCCATATGGCGGAACATCCCCGTCGGTCCGAAGCTGCCTGATCTCTACCTTCTCCAACTTACCAACAGCTCCTGCCTCTACCATCGCCAACATCCGGGTTAGCTTGGGGTCACAGCGCCGATAGTATGCAACGGAGAGGGAAGTTCTTTCGGTGCGAGCTGCTGCTACCATGCGCATGCCGCCAGCCAAATCAGGAGCGATTGGTTTTTCAACAACAATCGGTTTGCGTGCTGCCAGTGCCTGCATCACCATTTCTTCGTGATGTTGTGGTGGCACAGCGATATAGATCGCATCAATCGCGCGGTCAGCAATCAGGCTTTTCGCATTTGGGTGTAACCGCGCGCCAAAACGCGCGGTCAATGCAGAAACGTCGCTACCGCCGCTGCAAATCGCAGCCAATGACGAGCGCGGCTCAGCCAATAGCGAAGGGCCGGATTTGCGGCGGACAACATCGCCCGCCCCAATAATGCCCCATCTGACCCGCGCCATTGTTTTGCCCTATCAGACGCGCTCAGCCGCTACGCGGACGACCTGCTTGCCAAAGTTTCCACCAGACAGAACCTGCATGAACGCATCAGGGGCGGAGGCCAACCCTTCGGTAAAGCTTTCTTTCGCCTTGATGGCTCCGCTGGCCAAGAGCGGTCCGACCTCGGCCAGAAACTCTGGGTACTGGCCCCAATGGTCGGTGACGATAAAGCCGCGAACGGTGATCCGGTTGACCAGAAATGCTCGCCACAACGCGCTGGACATATCCGGCCCCTCTGGCGCTTCGGTCAGGTTGTATTGAGAAATCATGCCACAAAGCGGAATGCGGCTGAACGCATTCATCAACGGCATAACCGCTGCCAACGTTACACCACCGACGTTTTCAAAGTAGATGTCCACGCCATCAGGGCAAGCGGCACGCAATTTCTTTTTCAGATCGGGGTCGCGATGATCAACACAAGCATCACAGCCGAGCGTTTCGATTGCGTAGGCACATTTTTCTGCGCCGCCAGCTACGCCAACAACGCGCAATCCACGTTGTTTGGCCAATTGGCAAACGAGTGAGCCAACGGCCCCGGTTGCCGCTGAAACAACGATCGTTTCACCCTCTTTAGGTTTACCGTGAATAGTCAACCCAGCCCACGCGGTCATGCCCGGCATGCCCATGACGCCTAGCGCGTAGGAAAGTGGCCCCATCGCCGGGTTCAGTTTGGTCAACCCTGCGCCAGAATGGGTTTGATAATCAGCCCATTTCAGCCCACCGGCGACGTAATCGCCAATTTTGAACGCATCATTGTCTGAGCCGACAACCTCTGCCACGCAGCCCGATTCAATGGGTCCGCCGGCTTCGAACGGTGCGATGTATGATTTTCCTTCGTTCATGCGCCCGCGCAGATAAGGGTCAACAGACAAGTAAACTAAGCGAAGCAACACCTCGCCCGCCCCTGCTTCGGGCATATCAATAGCTTGATGGCCAAAGTTATCCGGCGTTGGCACACCCATAGGGCGCGATGCCAAAATGATTTCGTGATTGTTGCTCATGTATCCTCGCTTTCAACGCGCAGACTAATCATCATGCGACGATCAGGCCAAGGGCCACTTGCAGAGTTCGTTGAAATGAGGCGGCGTTAGCAGTCGAATCTGCGTGGTGTTGCCGCCAATTTTGCCTTTAAGAATTTCACTAAGGCCTGCACTTTTGCAGCACGGTGAACATCAACATGTGTCACCAACCAAAGCACGCTATCCCATTCTGGCATAGCAGGGGTCACTTCAACCAAATCGGGGAGTCCCCGCGCAATCGCCGCAGTCAAGAAACCAATACCTGCCCCGCAACGAATAGCGTCTTCATAACTTCGCATCCCGGACGCGCGAAATACGACCTGCTCATCAGAGACATACTTGTCTAGCCAAGACTGGAAAGGTGCACGCCCCAAAGCGCCTATAACACCAACGAACCGATGGTTATTGGCATCATCGTTGCTTTGCAAAAGGCCATGTTGCTCAACATAGCTTTTGTGGGCGTACAGCGTTACGGGCGTCTGCGCCACTTTCTGCGCAATGTTATCCGGCTCTTGTGGCTTAGCGCCCGCACGCAGGGCAACATGCGCCTCACCATATTCCAGTTTCAACAATCTGGTGTCTTCAACCAAAGTTAGCCGTACTTCCGGATGCATTTGGCCAAACTCGGCTAACAACGGCGTGATGATGGGCGACAACCCGCTTAGTGAAGTAACGACCAGATCACCACTGACCGCTTCGCTTCGCCCTTTTAGGTTTCCAGCCAACCTTTCCAACGTTTCTTCGGTCGCTGCGGCAGTGCGCATTAATTCACGCCCCGCCTCTGTCGGGTGATAGCCACGCGGGTTTCGCTGGAACAGCTTGGCACCCAGTCGGGCCTCTAACGCATCAATTCGGCGGATCACTGTTGCGTGGTGAATTCCCAGATAGCTGGCAGCGGCGCTAAGCGTGCCAAGTCGAGCGACGTGATAAGCTACGCGCACCTCATCCCAATCACCGAATACC
Organism: Pikeienuella sp.; assembly: GCA_049600095.1. GTDB lineage: Bacteria > Pseudomonadota > Alphaproteobacteria > Rhodobacterales > Rhodobacteraceae > Pikeienuella. The sequence continues at coordinate 28,166 of JBMYPG010000003.1, forward strand.
TCACTCTGTTCATTCATGAACAAAACATGTTCACAGACTGGCCTTTTGTTCAAATGATTTCTGTTTAGATCAGGTAGAGTGAAACAAAATACAGGATCAACACCATGTCCGCCTCTGCTTTGAGCATTCTAAAAATCGACTCATCTGGCCGCAAAACCGGCTCTGCCTCTCGTCAGATGACGGCTAGGCTTTCTGACCGGTTGGTTGCTGCCAACACCGGAGCGACGATCGTCGCGCGCGATGTCTCATCTGGCCTTCCTACCGTGGATGAAATTTGGATCGGTGCCAATTTCACCCCCGCCGATGCGCGCAGCGAAGAACAGGCCAATATGCTGAGCCAATCCGATGAATTGGTTGCTGAGTTACGCGCGGCAGACGTTCTGGTGATTGGCCTGCCAATCTATAATTTTGGTGTTCCTGCATCGTTGAAAGCATGGATCGATCTAATCTGTCGCGCGGGTGAGACATTCCAGTACGGCGAGAATGGCCCAGAGGGCTTGCTGACCGGCAAACGCGCGATTGTTACCGTTGCTTCCGGCGGCGTACCGCTTGGCTCACCGGTTGATCATGCTAGCACTTACCTGAAAACCGTATTGGGCTTTGTCGGCATTACAGATGTAACTTTCGTTGGCGCAACCGGCCTAGCGATGGATGCAGAGGCACCGTTGCGCGCCGCCGAATCTGAGATTGACGCCATTGCGTTAAAAGCTGCGGCCTGAGCAAACGACTGAAGGATCCATCCAATGAACGATCAGGTGAAGAAATATGGGCTTTGGACCATCAAAGCCTTTGTTGGCCTAGCATTTATCGCCACTGGTTCTGCCAAACTTTTCGGTGCGGAAATGATGGTCGCGACCTTTGATGCAATTGGGGTTGGCCAGTGGTTTCGGTACGGAACCGGAGCAATAGAAGTAGTTGGTGCAATGCTGCTGTTCGCCCCCAGAAAACAAGCGGTTGGGGCCACCTTATTGCTCTGTACAATGGTGGGCGCGGTCCTTGCCCACCTATTCATTATTGGGCCAAGTGCAGTTCCAGCAGTCATTTTGGGTGCTTTGACCGCAACTGTACTTTTTGCCCATCGAGATCAGTTACCAAAAGGCTTGCATCTCGCCGCCTAAATCTCAGGCTGAACCGAGCCCCAGTAAATGGTAGTCAACGCCAGTCGAGCAATACGCTCGGCTGGCGTTATCCTTTTTGGATACGCTCTTAAACTTTCCGGACGATCAACATATTAAATTCTAAGCAGCCTGCATTTACTGGTTTTCCCCTTGCACCCACCAGCATCCCCTTTAGTCTGAAAGTTAACCATTAAGAGAACATAAATCCGAAGGGACCAAGAATGAGCGCCAGCGAACTATTTAACCTTGCGGGAAAGACAGCTCTCGTCACAGGTGGAGCCACTGGAATTGGTCGCATGGCAGCTACGGGTTTGGCTGGCGCGGGTGCTCGGGTGTTGATCGCCAGCCGCAAGTTGGAAATCTGTGAATCGACCGCCGCAGAGATTAACGGACTGGGGTTATCTGGTCAGGTTGAAGCATTTCAGGGCGATGTAAGCTCCGAAGAAGGCGTTATTGCATTGGCCGCAGAAATTAACGAACGCACTGACGCCTTGCATGTTTTGATGAACAACGCTGGCGTAACGTGGGGCGCTCCTTACCCAGAATTTCCCCATAAAGCATGGGAAAAGGTGATGTCGGTGAATGTCGCCGGGCTGTTTTCACTAACCCAACAGCTTACGCCCTTATTGGCCTCATCTGCCTCATTGGACGACCCGGCACGGGTTGTGAATGTTGGGTCGGTCATGGGAACTTCGCCAATTGGCGTTGGCGCATATTCCTATTCAGCATCAAAGGGTGCTGTTCATCATTTGACCAAGATTTTGGCGACAGAGCTTGCGTCATCGCGGATCACTGTGAATGCCATCGCCCCCGGCCCATTCCAATCTGGCATGACTGCATTCGCAACAGCAGATGCAGACAACCGAGACCGGATCGGCGACAAAACTCCACTTGGCCGCATTGGTCGCCCTGATGACATTGCCGGACTTATGGTATTCCTCAGCTCGCGTGCTGGTGCTTATATCACTGGTGCCGTTATTCCTGTTGATGGTGGTATTTCCGTCGAAACCGTTAAAAACCTGTTCTAAGAAGGATTGTCGCCATGGATTTGGGCGTAACTGAAAAAGTTAAACCACTACTCGCTGCCGTCGCCGATATGATCAATGAAAAGGTCATTCCGGTTGAAGAAGAGTTTGAAAACGAAGTTGGCAAAGCACCCGGTGGGCGGTTTGCGCATACCGATCGCCAACTAGAAATCCTGAACGACCTGAAGGCAGAGGCGAAAAGCCGGGGCCTGTGGAATTTCTGGCTGACGGACAGCACGCGCGGCTATGGCCTGACGACAGTTGAGTACGCTTATCTTGCCGAAGAAATGGGTAAATCCAAACTGGGCGCTGAGACCTTTAACTGCTCTGCCCCTGACACCGGCAATATGGAAGTCATCGAACGCTACGGTACCGAGGCGCAGAAGGAAAAATGGCTGGTGCCGTTGATGAATGGCAAAATCCGTTCTGCCTTTATGATGACAGAACCGCAGGTTGCTTCTTCTGATGCCACTAATATCTCACTCTCCGCCGTGCGAGATGGGGATGAATGGGTACTTAACGGCGAAAAATGGTGGGCCTCTGGTGCCGGTGATCCGCGCTGTAAAATTTATATCGTCATGGTCAAAACCGACCCTGACAACCCGAATAAACATAAGCAGCAAAGCCAGATCCTTGTTCCTGCGGGAACGAAAGGCGTAGAAATCCTGCGGCCAATGCAAGTTTATGGTCAGGATGATGCACCACATGGCCATATGCATGTACGGTTTACCGATGTGCGTGTGCCCTACGAAAACATCATTTTGGGTGAGGGCCGCGGTTTTGAGGTTGCTCAGGGCCGTCTTGGGCCAGGCCGCATCCATCACTGCATGCGTTCCATTGGTGCCGCAGAAAAAGCGCTGGAATCTATGTGCAAGCGCAGCCTGTCGCGTACTGCATTTGGCAAACCCATCGCTCAGTTGGGGGCCAATCATGACATCATCGCTGAGGCGAGGATGGAAATTGAAATGACCCGCCTGTTGTGCCTGAAAACGGCATATATGATGGATACGGTCGGCACCCGCGCGGCTGCGCCGTGGATCAGCCAGATCAAAGTTGTCGCCCCGCGTATGGCGTTGAAAATCATTGATGAGGCTGTCCAAATGCATGGTGCGATGGGTATCAGTCAGGATACGACATTGGCCCAAAACTGGACATGGCAACGTGCTTTGCGGCTTGCCGATGGCCCTGATGCTGTGCATCGTCGGGTGGTCGCCCGCAAGGAACTGAAACAGTATACTAACGAGAAGGTCTAATGGCTCACGCGGCTGCACAATTGGATACGGCGGCAGTTGAAAAATATTTGACTGGCCGCCTGCCCGGCTTTCAGGGGCCGATTTCGGCTGAAAAAACACCAACAGGCCAATCAAACCCTACGTTTTTGTTGGACAGTCCATCTGGCGGCTATGTGCTACGACGCAAACCGCCGGGCAAGCTGTTGAAATCAGCCCATGCAGTCGACCGTGAGTTTCGGATTATCAGCGCATTGGCAGGTTCAGATGTGCCTGTCCCACGGGCATTTCATCTTTGCGAAGATGAAAATGTCATTGGGTCGATGTTCTATGTCATGGAGAGAGTCGAAGGGCGTGTAATATTTGACCCAGCTTTGCCCGGCACCGACAATGACGCGCGGGCAGCCATGTATGATGATATGAATCGTTGTCTGGCTGCATTACATACTGTGGATATTGACGCAGTTGGACTGTCAGATTTTGGCCGGCCCGGTAGTTATTTCGCCCGACAGCTTTCACGCTGGACTAAACAGTATCGCGCCTCAGAAACTGAAACCATCGCTGAGATGGATGCGTTGATTGCGTGGTTAGAGGGGGAAACCCCTGCCGATGATGATCGCACAACGCTGGTTCACGGCGATTACCGCATTGATAACCTGATTTATGCGACCAAGGCTCCAAAAGTTTTGGCCGTGTTGGATTGGGAGCTTTCGACACTTGGCCACCCCATCGCGGACCTAGCTTATCAACGTATGCAAGGGCGTTTGCCGCCCGGTGAAGTTGGGCGTGGTCTGGCAGGCATTGATCGCAAGGCACTGGGTATCCCGTCAGAACGGGAGTACATCGAAATTTACATGCGCCGCACCGGGTTAACCGCCATTCCAGAGCTGCCTTTTGCGACCGCTTTCAGCTTTTTCCGTATTTGCGCGATTTTGCAGGGCGTGAAGAAACGCGGGCTGGATGGCAATGCCTCTAACCCCGCCGCTGCCGCGATGATGGGCGAGAAAATTCCGATAATGGCGCGCTTGGCCATGGATATGATTGAGAAAGAGGCATGATGCGCTACGAAGGTAAAACCGTTCTGCTAACCGGCGCTGCTGGTGGGTTTGGTCGGATGGCTGCAGAAATGTTCGCGGCAGAGGGCGCAAAACTTGCGCTGGGCGATATTGATTTAGCTGGGGCCGAGGAAGTCGCGGAAAAGGTAGGCGGCCGCGCCATTCGCTGTGATGTATCCGAAGAATCCGATGTCGAAGCGCTGGTCAATCTTGCAGTTGAAATGGGCGACGGGCGGTTCGATGTTGCATTGAATAACGCTGGCATCGGGCATCCGTTGGGGTTCACTGCCCAAATCTCTCATGCAGATTTCATGAAACAGATGGCGGTGAATGCCGGGGGCTGCTTCCTCGGCATGCGTCATCAGTTGCCGGTGATGATGAAACAAGGTGGCGGTGCCATTTTGAATACAGCCTCAGTTGCTGGCCTTGTCGCCGCGCCATTGTCAGCGGCCTATGCCGCTTCCAAACATGCGGTGATTGGCCTGACAAAAACAGCGGCGGATGAATACGCCCGCTACAGAATTCGCGTAAATGCCCTCTGCCCCAGTTTCGCTGACACACCAATGGTGGATGAGTTGCGGGCAGGCCTTGGCGGTGATGCTGCATCAATCGACCCGCAACTAACCAACCGCATCCCCATGCGCCGGGTGGCCGCACCAGAAGAGATCGTGCAAGCGATGCTCTGGATATGTTCCGATGAGAACAGCTTTATGACCGGACAAGCGCTGGCGCTGGATGGTGGTTTGACGGCGGTTTGACTCTCTTGGCAAGCAACAGTTGAACTCTTGCAGGGGCTGATTATGTCTCTACCAATACTATTGGCGGAGGCATTTTCGTGATTAGACGTACATTTATGATTGGCGCTGGCGTTACCGCCGTGGGTGCGTTTGCTCTTGCGGCTTGCTCCGACAAAACTCGCCATGCCATTCCTGCCAATACTGCCGAAGCTGCGCACCCTCCGCTAGGACGGTTGATTGATATTGGCGGTATGAATGTCCATGCAACAGAAGAGGGCTCGGCAGATGCGCAACCTGTAGTTCTGATCCATGGAGCCAATGTAAATCTGCGGGATTGGACATGGTCCCTATCGCGCAGGCTATCGAAATCCTACCGCGTTATCGCTATGGATCGCCCCGGTTTTGGATATTCGGATCGACCAAACGGCGATTGGACCCCGGCCAAACAAGCCGCCGCCTTGCGTGCCGCCGCCCAAGAAATGGGCGCGGACCAACCGATTGTTGTGGGTCACAGCTGGGGAGCCTCTGTCGCGCTAGGTTGGGCAATCGATGCGCCTGACAGCCTTAGCGGTGTTGTTTCAGTATCGGGTGCGACGATGCCTTGGGGAACAGGCATAGACATACTGTCTCGGCTGGGGGTTAGCCGTGCAGGTGCAAATTGGTATACCTCGCGCTTGGCCCGGCAGGCAGAGGAAGGCGCAATTGAGGACTTCGTGACCCGCGCCTTTTATCCTCAGTCGCCGCCGCATGGTTACCTGAACTATGTCGGTGCGCCACTGTCACAACGCGCGATCACGATGAATGCCAATGCCGATGATTTGGCCACGATCCATCGTGCATTGTCTTTGCAATCACGCCGGTATAGCGAAATCAACGTGCCAGTCGAAATGGTTCATGGGCGGAATGATTGGTTGTTGGAGCCTGAGCGCCATGTCGATGGGTTTAGGGCAGTTGTCCCGCATGCAAATGCAATTGTAGCGGATAACGTCGGCCACATGGCCCATCATGCCCGCCCGACCTTGTTGGTCGATGCCGTAAACCGGATCGCTCGGGCAGCTACACAAACAGCTTAGGGCGTTACTCTTTGAACTTCGCCAGTTCACCTAGCGGCACAGGTTTATATGGTGCTCTCGCGACAGATGGTCGAATGTCTGGGCGTGCGCGGCCGGTCTCATCTGAGATCAATGCTCCCACCACCGACGCACAAAACCGACCCTGACAGGGGCCCATGCCGGTGCGGGCGAAGGCTTTGATCTGTCGATGTCCGGCAACCTCTAATCGAGCAGCCTCTCTCACCTGCCCTGCCGTCACGCATTCGCAGCGGCACACGATGGTATCATCCGGCGGCAGATCGACGGGCGGGTGAAACATTGCGTTCAGGAACGGGCGTGGGGCTTTCGCTTCCTCTAATGCCAATAACAATGGCGCAGCGGCATCATCCCGTTTTTTCTTGTTGATCAGGTCGATGGAAACACAGGCCTGTAGAGCAGCGAGCCGCCCTTGTAGCGCAGCAGCTTCGGCACCATCGATACCGGCACCATCACCGACAGCCCAAAGGCCAAATTCGGTGGTCTCTCCCCAAACCGATACACGTGGGGTCCATGCACGATCCTGCGTGGACCAATGATGTTTGGCACCAAAGGCGCGGGTCATCGTTGTTTCTGGGATAACCCCCTGATGGATGAATACATTCTCGCATTCGATCGATTGCCGTTTTCCCCGGTGATCAAAGGCAAAGCTTAGCCCACCAGCGGATTCGCGCGCTGCAAAATTTGATGCATCACGATAGCGGGGCACCCCTGCCTTTTTGATCACAGACAACATGCGCCGCCCACGCGCCAACAGTTTGCGCCCTCGCCACGCGCCTTTCAGCGTCGACAGTGGCACGCGCCAGCCGGGGCTGGGCGTTTCGATCAAAGCCTTTGGCGGCGCGCCTGCCTTGATAAGCTGGCTGGCGAATAGATACAGCAGCGGTCCGGAGCCGGCCAAAACTGCACTGTCGGGCGTCAGGCCCGCTGATTTAAGCAGAATCTGCCCTGCGCCTGCATTCATGACCCCCGGCAAAGTCCAACCGGGGAATGGTGCGGGGCGTTCTTGCGCTCCGGTCGCGATGATGACCTTTTGCGCCGTCGCTTTTTCGCTGTATCCTTCAACGCTGAAATACAGCGAAAACCCCGGGTCGATGCGCCAGACCATCGCGCCTGCGCGATAATTGATTAGCGAGGCGCGAAACTCGCTGATCAGCGCCTTGCCGGTGCGCTCAATCTCGCTGGTTGCTTCTGCTGGCCCAGACAGACCCTGATAAACGCGACCACCCGGTGCGCCTTGTTCATCCAACACAATGACAGACGCGCCTAAAGAGGCTGCGGTCGCTGCTGCTGCCATGCCCGCCGGACCGGCACCAATAATGGCGATGTCGTATTGTTGCTCGCTCACGATTGATCCTCCGCCGCTTTCCGCTGCCGGGTAACAATCATGCCTTCACGCGCTTGGGTAATGCAGGCGCGCTGACTAGGGCGACCGTCAATCTCTACCAAACATTCAAAACACAGACCCATCATGCAAAAGGGCGCGCGCGCTGTGTCATCAATTGCATTTTTGGTCCAAGCTGCACCGCTCGCCAACATTGCGGCGGCGACGGTATCGCCGGGGCGGGCAGAAATCTGGCCGCCGTCTAACGTCAGTTGCATTTCCGTGCCATCGTCAGCAATGCGGCCATCTCGGCGGAATTTCGGGTTGTCGTGATCGTCAAAAACACTCATGTCGCAAACAACGCATTTTAATAAAGCTCGGTCAATCACCGACATAGGGGACGTAAATGGAATGACCAATGTTTTATTCTGCGTCACACTCTCCTCATGAATCCTAAAACCGCTATTACAGCAGCATTGATGATGGTCATCTGCTGCGCATTCATTGCCCTGTCGACCTTTTTTGCCAAGGTTTTGGGGCGGGGCGTCGATGGAACGCCAATGCATCCGTTCCAAATCTCATTCGGTCGATATGTTTTTGCATTGTCGGCCCTTTTCATCGTGTCTGCGGTAAAGCGCGTAAACTACTCGGATGCGCCCCTTCCCCTTTATATAGGGCGCGCAATCTGCGGGTGGGGCGGTGTGACATGTATGTTTGCCGCAGCGTCGGTAATTCCGCTGGCTGATGCCACTGCAATCAGCTTTCTGAACCCGGTATTCGCGATGTTTCTGGCGATTATTTTTCTAAAGGAAACTGTCGGCCCTATACGCTGGATTGCTGCCGCAATTGCCTTAACCGGGGGCGCAGTGCTGATCAGACCGGGCGGGGAAACGATGCGACCAGAAGCATTAATCGCGCTCTGCGCCGCCGGGTTCATGGCGACAGAGATTATTTTTGCGAAGTTGCTTGCACGTCGGGAACCGGTGCTGCGCATTCTTCTCATCACCAATATCATCGCAACAACCCTGGCAACCATGGCGGCAATCTGGGTGTGGCGTGCGCCTTCGCTGTTAGAATGGGGCGTGATGGCAATTGTCGGATTGACGATGCTGATGGCCCAAACCCTGTTCATGATCACCATACAGAAAACTGACGCCAGCTTTGCGACGCCGTTTTTCTACGCTACTTTGGTATTCGCCGCGCTTTATGATGCAATCTGGTTTGCCGAATATCCGGATGAGCTTTCAACTCTGGGTGCGGCTTTGATCGTCTTTGGTGCCATAATCCTTGCAATTCGAGAGGGGCGACGGCGATCATCGCCTCAATAACTGCCTTTGTTGCACAAATACCGGCACCAGAGGCTTCGCCCGCAGCGCGAAACCTGTTCTAATGCCCCTCAGGAACAAGAGCAGATTCGGAAGAGCCCAAATGGCCGCCGCCAATACAGCAAAAGACCTGTTCGCAGGCGAAGACGCCGCTGCGAAAGCATATGACGCCTCAGCCATCGAAGTGCTGGAGGGGCTGGAACCTGTCCGCAAACGCCCCGGCATGTATATCGGCGGCACAGATGAGCGCGCGCTTCACCATCTGGTGGCCGAAGTTCTGGACAACTCAATGGATGAGGCTGTTGCAGGCCATGCCAGCCGCATTGAGATTGAACTGAATGCCGATGGATCATGCAAGGTAAGCGATAATGGTCGTGGCATTCCGATTGATCCGCACCCGCGTTTTCCCGGTAAATCAGCCCTAGAGGTTATTCTTACCACCCTACATGCGGGCGGTAAGTTCAGCGGCAAGGCCTATGAAACCTCTGGCGGTTTACATGGTGTAGGTGTATCTGTCGTGAACGCGCTGTCCGACCAATTGTTGGTCGAAGTTGCCCGCGCCAAAACCCTGTACCGCCAAAGGTTCAGCCGTGGTTTGCCACAGGAGGAATTGGAAACCGTTGGCGCAGCACCAAACCGGCGCGGCACAAGTGTTACTTTCCACCCGGACCCGGAAATTTTTGGCGACAAGCTTCGCCTCAAACCTGCCCGGCTACACAAAATGGCGCGCTCCAAGGCGTATTTGTTCCGTGGCGTCGAAATTCGCTGGCGTTGCGCGCCCGAATTGATTGGTGAAAAGGACGAAACCCCGGCAGAGGATGTATTCCATTTCCCCGGCGGTCTCGCCGATTTCCTATCTGCAACGATGGCAGGCGTTTCTACTTTCACTGAAACGCCTTTTGCCGGCAAAGTCGAATTTGCTGAGAAATTTGGTGCTGGAACTGCTGGATCTGTTGAATGGGCGGTGACGTGGACACCAGTGCGTGACCCTTTCACCTCCAGCTATTGTAACACTGTCCCAACGCCAGAGGGCGGTACGCATGAGGCTGGTTTTCGTGCGGCATTAACCAAAGGTGCGAGAGCCTATGGCGAACTGATTGGCAACAAAAAAGCTGCGCAGATCACCGGTGATGATGTGTTCTCTGGTGGTTGCGCCATGATCTCGGCTTTCATCCGAGAGCCGGATTTTGTGGGCCAGACCAAAGACCGTCTTTCAACGACTGAGGCCCAGCGGCTGGTCGAGGGTGCCGTCCGCGACCATTGGGATAACTGGCTTGCAGCGGACCCAAAACGTGCTGGCGGTATCCTGGAGTTCTTCATCGAACGGGCCGAAGATCGCCTGCGTCGCCGTAAAGAAAAAGAAACTCAGCGAAAAACAGCAACCAAGAAATTGCGTTTGCCGGGTAAACTGGTCGATTGCTCCATCAATTCACGCGAAGGCACCGAGCTGTTTTTGGTGGAGGGCGACAGTGCTGGTGGTTCTGCCAAGATGGCACGGAACCGGAAAACGCAAGCATTGCTGCCATTGCGCGGTAAAATCCTGAACGTGCTGGGTGCCGCATCATCAAAACTTGGCCAGAACCAGGAGATCAGCGATCTCTGTCAGGCGCTCGGCGTTTCCATGGGATCGCGTTACAGCAACGATGACCTGCGCTATGACAAAGTGGTCATCATGACCGATGCTGATGTCGACGGCGCGCATATCGCGGCATTGCTAATGACGTTCTTTTTCACCCAAATGCCAAGCCTGATCGAAGGCGGTCACTTGTACCTTGCTTGCCCGCCGCTTTATCGGCTGACACAAGGTGGAAAGTCGGTTTATGCGCGCGATGACGTGGACAAGGATAAGCTGATGGAAACAGCGTTCACAGGCCGGGGTCGCATTGATATCAGCCGTTTTAAGGGTTTGGGCGAAATGGATGCCAAAGACCTGAAAGACACAACAATGAACCCGGAATCCCGCACTTTGATCCGTGTTTCAATTGACGATGATGAACCGGGTGAGACCAAAGGGTTGGTTGAGCGGCTGATGGGCAAAAAGCCAGAGCTGCGGTTTGAATATATCCAGCAGAATGCACGTTTTGCTGAGTTGGATCTTTGATTAAGTAGGCTACACATCGTGCCTGTGTATTTTTACACGTTATTGGCGCGTTTCAGGCTTGAATTTCAACGTTGAGACCGCCTTTCTGACTAATAAAAGTATTGCAAAAAGGATTTCACAAAATGCGTATAATTGCTGGACTAGGCTTGGCGGCCATAACCGCCGTTTCAGGTTGCACCCCATCGGGCACACCTATTGCTGGTGAGAAAGTCAGTTCTGTCTATTCCACATACCGGATCAATTGGCGGGGCGAGAGCTCGCATATCGAGTTTCGTTACACCGTCAAAAATGTTGACGGAAAGGTTGCCGTTTGCGGTGCATATCGTGAGGCGGAGAATGGCAACGGAGAGCAAAGCTTTCTAACCGATCAGGTGGCGGAAAATGGTATCATCCGCATTCGCGGCGAAAAAATCCTTCATGGCGTTCGATTCTTTTCAAGCCACGGGCCTGCCAAATCACTTTATGGCAAAGCTGCTAGCTGTGTTGTGACTGAAAAACCCTGGCTGAATGGTTATAGTCGTAAGTCAGCAACAATGGTCGCTGGTAAAACCTCGTATGCTGGATAAGCAGGGCCTACTTCATTTTTGGACTAGGGCGCTCTGATATTTTGTTCGGCCTTCGGAACCGTGGGCTGTGAAGGGTGTTGAGCATGATGATCCGTAAATTACTTACCACTGCCGTCATTGCTGTCTCTTTGACGGGCTGTGCTGGCAGCGGGCTCGGCATTTATCCGCAGGTGATTTTGGACGACGTAAAATCGCCCTACTATCCCAACACGGTTGCAATGCTCGGTTCTATCGGCGGGCCGACGTTCGTTTACGGTGCGCCCGCCAACAATGCTTTGCCCAACGAAATCATAGCGCCACTGCATTTACCGCGTTGGGTTGCAGATCAATCGCTGACCGTAGGTAACGCCGATGGCGATGCCTACGGTGGGTTGCATTTGGCATTGGTGTTTGCCCCCGAAACCACTACGCTTGCCAAAAACGTCTGTAAGGGAAACGCCAAGGGCGGCACCGCAGGGCCGGAATTGAGAGTTTTGGGTGTTTTTTGCCAAGGCCGCAAACCACTAAGCGAGGCCGTTGCGATTGCAAGAAGCTCACCCGTGCCCGGTGACCCCGATTATGCCAAGGCTCTAAATCAACTCATCAATGTTTTGATGCCCCATCGCGGTCCAGACGAAGAATCTGATCGCCCGCGACGATTGCCCTAAACTGATCTATGTGGGTTAGGCTGAGTCCAACTCTTCTTTCATCGCCTCAAGTTCCAGCCACTCTTCTTCGGCATTATCCAAAGCGGTCTTCCGCTCGTCCAATGCCTCGCTGGCTTTCGCAAACTTTCCGGGTGATTTTGTGAACAACTCTGGGTCAGCCAGAAATTCTTCCAGCTTGCTGATCTCCGCCGAAAGCTTGTCCATTTCACCGGGCAGCAGATCAAGCCGCCGTGTTTGAGCGTAAGACATTTTTGTCTTTGCCTTCGCAGCGGGCTGATCTTTATCCGCCTTGGCTGGCTGCTTGCTTTCACCAGATCGCGTAGATTTTCCGATTTCGGCTGTCGCACCAGCCAATTGGCGTTGGGTTTGATAGTCGGTCCAACCACCGGCGTATTCAACAGCTGAACCGTCCCCCTCCATCGCGATGACAGAGGTTGCGACCCGATCCAGAAAATCCCGGTCATGGCTGACCAGCAGGACGGTGCCGTCATAATCCGCCAGCAGTTCCTGCAACAGATCAAGTGTTTCAATGTCGAGGTCGTTGGTTGGCTCATCGAGCACCAGCAGATTGCTTTCGCGTGCCATGATACCTGCAAGCAACAGGCGGGCTTTTTCGCCACCAGACAGCGCCCGAACTGGGCCGCGTGCCTGACCCTCGTCAAATAAGAATGATTTCAGATAGCCAACCACATGTTGCGGCCGCCCACGTACCATCACCTGATCATTCCCGCCGCTAACGCGGGTCATCTTATCTTCGGTCAGAGTTTCCCAAAGCGAAACATCCGGGTCCAATACGGAACGGTTCTGGTCAAACCGCGCGACCTCTAGTTTTGAACCAAGTCGAACGGTGCCTTCGTCTGGTGCCAACGAACCGGTCAGAATATTTAGCAGGGTAGTTTTGCCAGCACCATTTGGACCGACCAGCGCAATGCGGTCACCCCGACCGATACGGGTAGAGAACGGCTCTATAACAGTGCGGTCGCCAAAGGTTTTGGATACGCCTTTGGCTTCGATAACCAATTTACCAGACGAAGAACCGGAGCTAAGCGCCATCGCCGCGCGGCCTGTTTCAGCGATTTGATCTTTGCGAGTTTGGCGAAGGTCTGCCAAACGCCGCACACGACCCATGTTGCGTTTGCGTCGCGCCGAAATACCTTCGACAGCCCATCGCGCCTCTGCTTTGATCAAGCGGTCCAGCTTGTGCCGTTCTGCGCGTTCTTCTTCCATCAACTTGTCGCGCCAATCCTCGAACTCTCCAAACCCTCGCGGTGCACGTTTTGCAGCGCCCCGATCAATCCAAATTGTGGCACGCGTAAGCCGAGTAAGAAAACGCCGGTCATGGCTGATCAAAACAAAGGCGGTTTTTGTTCCCGCCAATGTCTGCTCAAGCCATTCAATCGCAGCAATGTCCAAGTGGTTTGTCGGCTCGTCCAGCAACATCAGGTCAGGCGCAGCTGCAAGAACACGCGCCAACGCGGCGCGGCGACGTTCACCACCGGATGCGGCGGCAGGGTCTAGGTCGCCTTTGACCTCCAACCCCTCCATTGCCATTTCGGCCTTGTAGTGTTCGGCAGGGTCCAGATCGGCCGCGGCATAGGCAAACAACGTATCGAACCCAGAAAAAACTGGCTCTTGTGGCAGATAGGCGATTCTTGCGCCGGGTTGTACAAACCGGGTGCCGCTATCAGGCTCCATCATGCCAGAGATGATTTTCAACAGGGTAGACTTGCCTGCACCATTCCGCCCGACCAGACACAACCGGTCGCCAGCGTTGATGGACAGGCTAAGGCCAGAGAATAACGAAGCGCCGCCCCAACCAAGGGCAATGTCGTCGAGTGTGAGGATAGGGGGCTGAGCCATGGCCGCGCCCTAGCTTCCCCTGCGTCTTTGGTCAAGTGCTGGCTGGTTTCAAACCGCATTGCGATAACACACATCATGGGCAAGCTACGGTTGTGCACACCCTGCGATTGCCTGATGATGCGGCCAAAGCCAACAGAACAAATACTTCTACCAAGGAAAATCGCCATGCCCGTCTATCGCCACGATATCGAAGTTCCTCGCCTATCTGCTGAACAAATGGCGGAGTGGGCAGATGTACCAGCGGCTGTTGCCTCTGACTGCCTTGGCCGTGCTGGTGCGATGCATGCTGCAATCAGCCCAATCGCGCCGTCCATGCGGATTGTCGCGCAGGCGCGCACGGTTGACTGTATGGCAGCAGACAATAGCGCCCTTCATGCCGCAATGAGCGTTTGTGAGCCGGGCGATGTGCTGGTGTGCAATGCGCAAGCCTATGAGAACCACGCTGTATTTGGTGGCCTTATGACTCGGGCAGCTTTGGACAAGGGCCTTGCTGGGCTGGTGATCGATGGCGCGGTTCGTGACACTCAGGAAATTGTTGAGGGTGGCTTTAATGTGTTTTCCCGCGCCGTCACGCCACGTGGTCCGCATAAACTGTTCGGCGGTGTCATTGATGGGGCCATCGCCTGTGGCGGTGTCGCAGTAAGCGCAGGCGATTTGATAATCGGCGATGCCGATGGCGTCACTGTTGTGCCCTTTGCCAAAGTTGATGAGACGATGGTGGCGGTGAAGGAAATACTTGCGAAAGAGGAACGCGCGCTTGCATCTCTGGCTGCTGGCGGGACATTGGCTGAGGTTTATGGCGTCCCTGAAATCACGTTGATTCCGTAGGCTGCTTTAATACAGGGCATAGTCTCCCCTTGCGCTCAGTCATCCTTCAGATTTTAACAAAGGCTTGGAGGATTCGACTATGCCCGCATCTGTGCCCGCGCCGCTTAACCCCGCATTAATCAATGCACTTGCCCCGCCCATTATGGCTGCGGCTGAATGGGTGGCTGGTCGAGAGTTTCCTGCCAGCAAACCTCTGATCAACCTCGCGCAGGCAGTGCCGGCTGATCCGCCGCCGCAGATGTTGCGTGATGCGATGGCAGATGCCGTGCTGAATGACCCCGGTGTTCATCTTTATGGTCCGGTTTTGGGTGACGATGCGCTACGCGATGAAATTAGTGAGCGCTGGTCATCCGCCTATGCTGGCAACATCGCGCAATCCAATGTGGCCGTTACTGCCGGATGCAATCAGGCGTTTTGCGCTGCAATCGCTTCCGTTGGTGGCGCAGGTGACGAAGTGATCTTGCCGACACCTTGGTATTTTAACCATAAGATGTGGTTGGATATGGCAGAGATGAAAGCCGTTCCACTGCCCTGTAGTGCTGATTGCCTACCTTCCCCGGAAAAGGCAGCCACGCTGATCACTGACCGGACCAAGGCAATTGTTTTGGTAACGCCAAATAATCCAACTGGTGCTATCTATTCACCCGTTTTGGTTGCTGAGTTTGCAGAACTGGCAAAGCGGCATGGGCTGGCGCTGATCATAGACGAAACATATCGCGATTACCTGCCCGGCGATGTCCCCCCTCATGATCAGTTTCAGGATCCCGATTGGGGTGGATATCTGATCCACCTTTATAGTTTTTCAAAATTGTTCCGCCTGACGGGCCACCGCACTGGCGCGTTGATTGCCGGCGTTGAACGCGTGGCAGAGATCGAAAAATTCCTCGACACAACGACCATCTGTCCACCGCGTCTTGGGCAGGTGGCTGCATTGGCAGGGTTACGTGCTGCGGCACAATTGGCACCAGCGGAGCGTACAGAATTTGGCAATCGGAAAGCTGTTCTGGTCGAAGAGTTCGAAAAGGGTGTTGGCGACTGGCAACTTTTGAGCGCCGGGGCGTTCTTTGCCTATGTCCGCCATCCCTTTGATACAGACTCAGAAACCGTAGCAAAGGCGCTGGTGGCACAAGCATCCTTGCTGTGCCTGCCCGGCCTGATGTTTGCACCCAGTATTTCAGAAGGCGGGGATGGTATGGCAGAGAAAACCTGCCGAATCGCATTTGCCAATGTTGATGCTGCAAAACTGCGAGAGGTTGCCGCCCGGCTCAGGTCATTTCGACTGTGACCGCACTAACTTATTATGAGTTCTTTTGCGGCGGCGGCATGGCCCGCATCGGGCTTGGCCCCGAATGGCGATGTTTGCTCGCCAATGACATCGACAAAGACAAATGTGCAGCCTATCGCGCAAATTTCCTTTCCTCAGATGACCTCCTGCAAGCCGATGTCCACGACCTGACGACAGAGGATTTGCCAGATCGCGCTGATCTGGCCTGGGCCAGTTTCCCCTGTCAGGATCTTTCACTGGCTGGCGCGCGCGGCGGCCTGACGGCTAGACGAAGTGCCGCGTTCTGGGGGTATTGGCAACTAATCGAGGGGCTTTCTGATGAAGGTCGAGCGCCCCACACATTGGTTATTGAGAATGTCGCCGGATTCGCATCGTCCAAAGGTGGCCGCGATCTGGCGCTCGTATTGGAAGCACTGTCAGAACGTGGGTATTTCTACGACATCAGAATGATCGATGCGGCTGACTCTCTACCCCAGTCACGCCCTCGTCTATTCATTATCGGTTGGCTGGACCAGACAAAGGGCGAAGTACCGCCGACAACGCCATCTATCCTTAAACACGCAGAAAAATGGCTCTCAGCCACCGCGTTGTCCCAACTACGATACCTTGGTGGTGACCACATTGCGCAGCCCAACGTTAGCTTATCAGCGATCATGTCGGACGCCCCGCTGGACCCGGCAGAGAAAACAGCATCCCTTTTGGCGATGATGGGGCCAAAGCAGCAATCAAAACTGGCAGAGGCAAAGGCATTGGCCCGAAACACTGGCTCAATTGTCTGGGGCGCGGGCTATCGCCGAATGCGCGGCGCAGAGCAACGATTTGAAGCCCGTTATGACATCGCTGGTTGCCTGCGCACTGCGGCTGGCGGTTCATCACGACAGTTTGTTCTACGGATCAGCCCCAACGGCGAAGTTGGCAGCCGAAGGATCACACCAAGAGAGGCCGCACGACTGATGGGCTTGCCCGAAAACTATAAGCTGCCACAGGCTGAAACCACCGCATTTAAACTGCTGGGTGATGGCGTCGCCGTGCCAGTTGTCAGATATATTGCAGAGAGTCTGTTGAAACCTTTGCTCACGAACGCAACGCCGCTTGAACCGAGTGACGACGGCGCATAAGGTCCGCGCGGCTTATAGGTCTGAGGGTCGTCAAATGCTTGAGTTTATCCGTAGCGCAACTAAATCATGGGTTGCGAAAGCTTTTCTGGGGCTTCTGGTCGCCAGTTTCGCAGTTTTTGGCATCTCAGATGCATTTCAAGGCGGTGCCGGGTCGGCTGTCATTACCGCGGGCGACCAGTCTGTGTCTGCCCAAGACTTCGCAAATGCTTATAATCGCGAAATCCAAGGCGCACAGCGCCAGTTTGGCCAGTCAATCGATAGCCAAATGGCAGAGGCACTGGGATTGAACAATCGCGTTCTGTCACGGCTGGCGGCAGAGGCCACACTTGACCAAACCTCATATGAACTTGGTCTGTCAGCCTCGGATGAAGCAGTAGCCACACAAATTCTTGGTGACCCAAGTTTTCAGGATGGGGGCAATTTCAGCGATGAACAATATCGCTATTTGCTGGCTCAAAACAGCTTCACCGTCGAAGATTACGAGGATGAAACCCGCCGATCCATCGCCCGTTCTCAGATTGCCAGCGCTTTGTCACGCGGTGCAGATGCGCCTTTGGGTTCTGGCGAAATTCTGCACGCCTGGCAGCAGGAGCAGCGGCGTTTTGACTATGTGGTCCTCGACCTTGAAAACCACACAGATGAACCAGTGACACCAAGCGACGCTGACCTGACCGCGTTCTACGAAGAAAATTCTGAGATGTTCATGGCCGCTGAACAGCGTGATGCTGTTTATTTGCACCTGTCCATTGATCAGATCAGCCAGACCGTTTCAGTTGACGACGAAGAATTACGTGCCGCTTATGAGGCACGTTCGTCGGAATATAACTTGCCTGAAACCCGCGCGATCTATCAGGTAATCTTCAATGACATGGTGGCGGCGACCGCCGCGGCAGGGCGCATTTCATCTGGCGAGATATCATTCGACGACCTGCTGGCAGAACGCGGCGAAACACGCGCTGATGTATCGCTGGGCGAACTTACAGCTTCTGAACTGTCCACTGAAATTGCCAATGCCGCCTTTGCCGCATCCGACACGGGCCTCGTTGGCCCCGTGGACACAGGCTTTGGCGCAGCGTTGCTGGATGTCGCAGCAATCACGCCTGCGCAAGAAACACCGTTCGAAGATGCCAAAGACGAACTGGCCGTAGATTTCCGCCGGGATGGCGCGTTGGACATCGCACCGGAACTAGCAGGAGAGATCGAAGACTTGCGCGCTGGCGGCATGACGTTGGAGGAAGTCGCAGCAGAAATGGGACTGGAGCTTCAGACTGCCAAAGCCGTTGAGTTGACGGGTGGTGAAGGTTTTGCTTCAGATGAGACGTTTATCAACGAGATTTTCAGCGCCGAAATCGGTGATGAGCGCGACCTCGTTGAAACGGCGGATGGCGGGTATTTCGTTCTGCGCCTAGAAGAAGTGAACGAAGCGGCCCTTCGCCCGTTTGAAGATGTACGGGAAATGGCGATTGGCGCCTGGACTGTTACCGAACGCGCCCGCGCCCTTGGCGACCTTGCCTCCGCTGCGCTTGACCGTGTGAACGAGGGCGAAATGCTGGCGCTGATCGCTGATGAAGCTGGCACGGATATGCTGACCGAGGGTCCGTTTACCCGCAACGTCCCATGGACCTCGATCACCGCTGAGATGGTGACGGAACTATTCACAAAACCAATGGGCGGCGCTGCCATCGCGCCTGCGCCGGGTCGCCCTGATGCGGTCGTCATTGCGCAGGTTGTTGGCATCGAAACACCGGAAGCCGGCGATGCATCTGATGCTCAACTTGCAAGCCTGAATGAACAGCTTAGCCGTATGGCCGCCGATGATGCGTTGCAGTTATTCCTAACGGCAAAGCAGGAGGAAGTTGGGATTAACATCGATCAGCAACTTCTGGATTCCATTCTCACTCAGTCCGGCGGCAACTACTAGAATGCAGATTTCCCCGACCTTTGCGGACTTCGCGACCAAATACGAAGCTGGCGACAATCAGGTTCTTTACACTGTATTGCCAGCAGACTTGGACACTCCAGTTTCATTGATGTTGAAACTGACCGCCGCTGCCAAAGACAGCTTCCTGTTGGAATCAGTAACGGGTGGAGAGATCAAGGGCCGCTATTCTGCATTGGGCATGAAGCCGGACCTGATCTGGCGTTGCACGGGGCGTCAGGCGTCAATCAACCGGTCTGCACGGTTTGACCCTGATGCTTTCGAAGACGAGACGCTACCGCCGTTGGACAGCCTGCGTGCCCTGCAAAAAGAATCGCGCATCGACCTGCCCGAGGAATTGCCGCCGATTTCTGCCGGTCTGTTTGGTTTCTTTGGTTATGACATGGTGCGGTTGGCGGAAAATCTGCCGGAACCCAACCCGGACGCACTTGGCCTGCCTGACAGTCTGATGCTGCGCCCGACCGTTGTGGCGGTGCTGGACGCTGTGAAGGATCAAGTATCGCTAATCGCGCCTGTCTGGGCCGGTTCTGGCCAACCAGCACGTGCTGCCTATGCACAGGCTGCTGAACGGCTTTCTGATGCCGTTGCATCGCTGGATCGCCCAATTGCCGACGCGCGTGGCAATAACGAAGCAATCGAAATTGGCGAGCCGGTTTCGAATACCTCGACCGAAGAATACCTCGGCATGGTTAAGCGCGGTAAAGAATACATTGAAGCTGGTGACATTTTTCAGGTTGTTCTGAGCCAGCGCTGGAAAATGGACTTCCCGCTGCCGCCCTTTAGCTTTTACCGGGCGCTGCGGCGGACCAATCCATCGCCTTATATGTTCTTTTTCAATTTCGGCGACTTCCAGCTCGCCGGTGCCTCGCCTGAGGTTTTGGTCAAGGTTCGGGATGGTATCGTTACAATCCGCCCGATTGCTGGCACACGCCCGCGTGGCGCAACCACTGCCGAAGATAAGGCCAATGAGGAAAGCCTGATGGCTGATCCAAAAGAACTGGCCGAACACCTTATGCTGCTTGATTTGGGCCGCAATGACGTTGGCCGGGTTGCCAAGATTGGCACTGTTGGCCCAACGGCAGAATTCACTATTGAGCGTTACAGCCACGTCATGCACATCGTTTCAAACGTTGAGGGTGAATTGGCCGAAGATCAGGATGCTCTGTCTGCATTGTTGGCAGGTCTACCTGCCGGAACAGTTTCCGGTGCACCCAAAATTCGGGCAATGGAGATCATTGACGAGTTAGAGAAAGAAAAGCGCGGCCCTTATGCGGGCGGCGTTGGCCATATCTCTTGCGCTGATGAAATGGACATGTGCATCGCGCTCAGAAGTGCGGTCATCAAGGATGGCTCACTATACGTGCAGGCCGGTGGCGGTGTCGTTTATGACAGCGATCCAGAGGCAGAGCGGATGGAAACCATCCACAAGTCTCGCGCAGTCGTACGTGCGGCTGAGGAAGCAGCAAGCTTTGCCCGCCGGGGCAATTCCTAAACGCCTAGCAATCTGAAATAGGCGAAGCTAGGTTTCAACAGCTTCGCACTTTTATTGTCAGGGCGTGATCAGCGCTGCAATCGCCGCACAACCTCAGATAATGGCGCGATTTTCACTGATTTTCCGGCTTTTACATTCAACCAGCGGCGCAGGCCGGTGATGATTGATGGATCAGCGCGACCAACAACGACATATGCCCCGGTACGTTGCGCATCGAATGCGGCACGCTCTAACGCCTGAAACACCATTGCACTGCTGGTGATTTCGTCAAACCGCCGACCAACTGCTGCCGCAGGCAGATTGGCTTGTTTCGCAGTCCGGAATATCGGCGAAGCAATATCAACGCTCGCGTCAATAATCGCCATACCACGCGGCCCTAACGCTGTAAGCAAGCCGTTAATTTCGGTGACATTTGCCAGCGATCCCGCCGGAGCCGCAACGCCAATGACCTCGCCCATACGGTCCAAGGTCACAGCGGCACGTGCCGCAATTTCATCTGGTGTTGCGCCATTGAACTCTGCAATTGAAGCAATAGCCTCAAAACCGCTGCGCCTTGTATCGGCGACCAGTGACCGTAGGTCTGCTGAACCCGAATCAATCGAGATTGTCAGCGGTGCGGGCAACAAAAATAACTCATCTGTCGGTCGGCCATTCGCACCTACGCCGTCCAATATAATGGCCAAGACCGGCTCATTCGGGTCACCATCGTATAATTCGCCATACTGAATGAGAGCATTCGATGCTGGTTCGCCCGGTGCTAGCGCCTGGGCGGGTGTCGTGTCTGGTGCGGGTTGAACCGTTGGGGCCGGTGTTTGGGTGCTGTTTTGTGGTGACGCGATACTTGGTGTTGGTTGCGCCGATGAAGCAGCACCTGTCACGGTGGTCGTAGAAGGCGGATTCGTTACCACTGGCTGCGTTACAACGGGCACTGGCGCCGGTTCATTCTCTACAGCGGGAGAAGGCGTCGTCGCTGCGGTAGGCGATGGCGTTACCGGTTGCGCAGAGGTATTCTGCGTAACATCCGGCACGGTTGCTTGCGTCGGTGCATAGACAGACAGCGCGCCGACAACGGCAACTGAAATGAACAGACCGAACACTGCCCCTAAAAAATAGGCACCACGCCCTGAGTTGGAACCGGCCATAATTGCTTCCTTCGACACAAACGCCACGCAGCGCGGGTTGACCTTATCGCGCCTCTCGACGCATTTATATGCCTGATCACTGGGCGGGGGGCAAATCGCCTTTGCAGTGAATATGCAGGATGCGGAAGAAAATGCTGTTACTGATCGATAACTACGACAGTTTCACCTATAATTTGGTCCATTACTTGGGTGAATTAGGGGCCGAAACGGTCGTTAAGCGCAATGATGCACTCAGCGTCGAAGACGCATTGGCCATGGGCGCTGACGCGATTGTCATCTCTCCGGGACCTGCTACGCCGGATGAGGCGGGAATTTGTTTGGACCTTGTGCGCGCGGCACCCGAGGAATTGCCGATATTAGGCGTATGCCTTGGCCATCAGACAATCGGGCAGGCCTTTGGTGGAACGGTCAAGCGTTGCCACGAAATTATGCATGGCAAACTTTCGCCGATCAGCCACCAGAATTCAGGTGTGTTTCACGGCGCGCCCTCTGAATTTAACGTCACCCGTTATCACAGCTTGATCGTTGAACGTGAAACACTGCCTGACTGCCTATCAATCACAGCCGAAACGGACGACGGTGTGATCATGGGGCTCAGCCACAAATCCCGACCAATCCACGGCGTGCAGTTTCATCCAGAGAGCATCGCCTCCGAACACGGCAAGCACCTGCTGCAAAACTTTCTGAAATTGGCGGAGGCTGCATAATGTCAGACGCGTTACGCCCCCTCATCGGCAAGGCCGCCGAAGGCCCCCTTAGCAGCAGTGAAGCTGAGGCCGCTTTCGATGCAATCATGTCTGGTGACGCAACACCTGCGCAAATCGGCGGTTTTTTGATGGCGCTGCGAACGCGTGGCGAAACGGTTGATGAATATGCGGCAGCGGCGGCAGTCATGCGTGCCAAGGCCAACCATGTTTCTGGCGCTAGCGATGCGATGGATATCGTGGGAACGGGTGGCGACGGCAAGCACACCCTTAACATATCAACCGCCACTGCCTTTGTTGTGGCTGGGACAGGCGTAAAAGTCGCCAAACACGGCAACAAGGCGCTCAGTTCAAAATCCGGCACCGCAGATGCGCTGACCGAGATGGGCGTGAATGTGATGGTAGAGGCACAAGTGGCAGAGCGTGCTTTGTCGACATGTGGCATCTGCTTCATGATGGCACCGATGCATCACCCTGCAATGCGTTTTGTAGGCCCAGCGCGTGTTGAACTGGGTACAAGAACAATTTTCAACATCCTTGGCCCACTAACCAACCCGGCGGGCGCGCCGCGCCAACTGACCGGCGCATTCTCACCCGATTTGATTCGCCCCATGGCAGAAGTTTTGCAAAAACTTGGATCAGAGAAGGCATGGTTGGTGCATGGCGGCGATGGCACTGATGAATTGTCTATTGCGGCACCATCCCGCGTTGCCGCTTTGGCAGATGGCGCTGTCACCGAGTTCGAAATCTCACCCGAAGATGCCGGTTTACCCGTGCATCCGTTTGAGGCCATCGTCGGTGGTACGGCGGCGGATAATGCCGCTGCTTTCCGTCGGTTGTTGGATGGTGAAGCAAGCGCCTATCGCGACGCGGTACTGTTAAACTCAGCCGCCGCACTGATCGTCGCTGATCGAGTGAATAACTTGAAAGATGGTGTTGCAATGGCCGTTGAAAGTATCGACAGCGGTGCAGCAAAATCCAAGATCGAAGCCTTGGCTGCAATCACGTCGGCAAGCTGAATCTTTTAGTGGGTTAGGTATTCCCGGAATCCCTACGAAGTTTCAGGCTGTGCCTTGCTAGTTAAGTAGGCAATTTCGGGCCAAAAACCGGGCAGATGTCTAAATTCGACAAATGATGCCGTTGGTCGTCTTGCGTTACCCGATTAAGGCGCGATGATACGCCCATGACCCAAATAGAACATACCGAAATCACGCCCGATGGTGCCGTTTTGACAGCCCGTTGGACAGGTGGTGAGACCCGGCGTTTTCACGCGCTCTGGCTACGTGACAATGCACTTGATGAGGCGACCCGCGCACCTGGAAACGGGCAGCGGCTGGTCACCCTACAGGATATTCCGCGCGATACCGGAATTACGGCCGCTGAGACTATGGGAGATGCCATCCGCATAACCTTTGAGCCCGAAGGCAAGACTGTCGATTTCCCAGCAAATTGGCTGATGGCCAATGCCTATGACACAGGTTCAACCACCATTTCGGGCTGGTTAGCCGAAAATTCAGAGACTTGGGACAGCGCATTGCCCGCACCCGTCTTTGATTACAGTGAAGTCAAAGCTGATGGCGCGAAACAGCGCGATTGGCTGGCTGCTGTTCGTCGTTATGGGTTTGCCAAACTATCCGGTGGGCCTGTCGAAGATGGCGCGTTGGAAAAAGTCGTTGATGCCTTCGGCTATGTTCGCGAAACAAACTATGGCAAATGGTTTGAGGTCCGGTCAGAGATAAACCCGACCAACCTCGCCTATACCGGCCTTGGCCTTCAGGCCCACACTGACAATCCCTATCGGGACCCAACGCCCACCTTGCAGATACTCTATTGCTTGGAGAACTCGGCCGAGGGCGGAGAAAATCAGGTTGTTGATGGATTTCGCGCCGCAGAAAAACTGCGGGAACAGTCGCCGCGCAGCTTTGATTTGCTCAGCACCTATTGCGCCCGTTTTGCCTACGATGGCGGCGGAGTCAGCCTGCAAAGCCGACGCCCGATGATTGAGCTTGCCCCAGATGGTGAGCTTGTGGCCGTTAGGTTCAACAACAGGTCAGCAGCCCCGATCACTGATGTCCCTTTTGACGATATGGCCGATTACTACGCAGCCTATCGCGAGTTTTCTGACATCATCTCTGACCCGTCGATGGAGGTGGCCTTCAAACTGGCACCGGGCGAAAGTTTTATTGTTGATAACACCCGCGTCCTGCACGCCCGTGCTGGTTTTTCCAGTGGCGGGTCAAGGTGGTTGCAGGGGTGCTATGCTGACAAAGACGGCCTACTCTCTACCCTTCGAGTCTTGGAGGCTGAACATGGCTCGGCCTGATTATTCAACTCTAAACGCCGACAACATCGTTGCCTTTATCGGCGACATTTTCGAACGGCGCGGCGCGGACAGTTATTTGGGCGAATCCGTCACCATGTCTCAGCACATGCTGCAAGGCGCTCAATTGGCAGAGCAAGCCGGTGCGGGCGATGCTTTGATTGCAGCCGCGTTGTTACATGACATCGGGCATTACACGAATGAATTCCCCGATGATGCTTTGGCGCAGGGTATTGATAATGTACACGAAGAAGCTGGCGCGGCCGTCATTGCGCCTTACTTCCCCGACGTGATTACCGATTGTGTACGCTATCATGTGGCTGCAAAACGATATCTGTGTGCCACGGACCCGGAATATTTCGGGAAGTTAAGCGATGCATCAGTTCATACCCTGAACCTTCAGGGGGGGCCGATGGATGCCGATGAAGTGTCAGAGATGCAAAAGAACCCAAATCTCGACGCCATCGTCAGGGTTCGGATCTGGGATGATCAGGGCAAGGACCCAGAGGTTGAGACCCCGCCCTTTGATCATTACGCGCCGATTTTGCAGCGCGTTGTCGATGGGCATATGCGGGGCTGATGCCCCGCATTTACAGCCTAAAGCCCCTTGGCGCGATAGGCGTCAGCAACTCGTTGGATCGACACCAGATAAGCAGCGGTACGCAAATCCTCCACCGCTGGATTGTTGCGCCACACTTCTGCAATGGCCTGATAGGCAATGCGCATTGTGTCATCCAACCCAGATCGTACCAATGTCAGTTCATCAGCACCGCGCAGGTATTTCTCGCGGAAACCTTCGGAAACAGCTTTTCCGGTTAACTGCTCCAACTCATCAATCAACATGCTATGACGCGATTCTTCCTGACGACGTTGCATTCGACCGAACCGAATATGGCTTAGGTTTTTCACCCATTCAAAATATGAAACAGTTACGCCGCCGGCGTTAGCATACATATCGGGAATGATTACGACGCCACGTTTGCGCAATATCTCATCAGCACCAGCCGTCACAGGCCCGTTCGCTGCCTCGATAATCAAGGAGGTGTTGATCCGTTCAACATTGGAAAGATTGATCACGCCTTCAAACGCCGCGGGAATGAGGATGTCACAAGCGCTTTCCAACACGGCGGCACTATTGGGGAAATACTCGCCAATAGGGCAACCTTTTACGCCGCCATTAGCATTCAGGTATTCCTTAACCCGTTCGACATCCAACCCATCTGGATCGTGAAGAGCACCATCGCGTTCAATGATGCCGGTTATTTTTGAGTCATCTTCTTCCTGAAGAAATTTTGCAGCATGGTAACCCACATTGCCCAAACCCTGAACGATGACTCTTTTTCCGGCCAGTTTGCCGCTCATTCCAGCCTTTTTTACATCCTCAGGATGGCGGAAAAACTCTTGCAATGCGTATTGGACACCCCGGCCTGTTGCCTCTACCCGGCCGCGAATACCATGAAATTCAACAGGCTTGCCCGTAACACAGGCACTTGAGTCGATTTCTGTGGTGTTCATTCGGCTGAATTGGTCTGCAATCCACGCCATCTCACGTTCACCTGTCCCCATATCCGGTGCCGGTACGTTTTGGCTGGGGTGGATCAAGTCGCGCTTTATCAACTCAAACGCAAAGCGTCGAGTAATTCGTTCTAACTCGTCGGCGGTCCATTCAGTCGGATCAATACATAAGCCGCCTTTTGAGCCACCAAACGGTGTTTCAACCAAAGCGCATTTATAGGTCATCAAAGCGGCCAGCGCTTCGACCTCATTCTGGTTTACACTTGGAGCGAAGCGAATGCCGCCCTTCACTGGTTCCATATGCTCCGAATGGACAGAACGGTATCCGGTGAAAGTATGAATTCCCCCGCGCAATTTCACACCGAACCGAACAGTATAGGTGGAATTACAAACCCGGATTTTCTCTTCTAACCCCGGAGAAAGGTCCATAAGCGCCACTGCGCGGTTAAACATTAGGTCTACACTGTCACGAAAACTCGGTTCTTTGATCGGAGACATTTCGTCTGTTCCTGTGATTACGATGACTATCTGCACCTGTGACGGTATTCGGCGCTATTTACAGCGTAAAGTCATCAATAATCTTGAGATATGGCGTAACGAAGGGGAATATCTATCCCGCTCGCAGCAAATCAGACAGCCGAGAACGGAACATGTCTTTTAGTAACTTCATGCGATCTTGTTCTTGAGCGGCGGACATTGCACCCTCTGCTTTCGATTTTTCATTGTCCAGCGCCATTCGCGCGCTCGTCTCCAGCAACTTTTCCATCACCTCTGGGTCTTCATCGGCGAAAGCTGCGAAATCCGCAGCTGATACCTCATAAGTCAAGCAAGGTGCCCCCGCCCGCAGCGTGGCAGAGCGTGGCTGGTTCATCGCCAAGGCCATAAAACCGACCAGCGAAGGGGCCTCTATGGTTGCGACCTTACTTTCAGCCCCTTCAATTTCGACAAATGCATCCAGCGCGCCCCGAACCAGCAAAAACACTGATCCACTTTCCTCGCCTGCCGCTATCACCCGTTCGTGCTTGCCGAAGACCCGCAATTCAGCCCGCGCACGCAGGCGCTCCACCTCATCCGCTTCCAGCCCACTGAATTCTTCCACTCCCTGACAGGCTGCACGAAACTCCTCTGCCTCCGGGTCAGCTTCGATCAGGCTGGCACCGTGAATACGTTCTGCCCTGTCCCAATCAGTTAGATAGGCGTGACTGCGGTTATAGCTGAACGCCACACCCCGTTTTTTGAACGCATACCAAAGCAAGTTGGCGATTTCGGGCTGGGCGGGCCAGTGTTGCCTCTCTTCGGTGAAATAATACAATGTCACTTCATGGCCGAATTCGCTGTATCCGGTGAACGAAGTGAAATGTTTACGCCGTTTATCCGTCAGCTTTGATTGACCCATCGCTTCGTCAATCGCCTCGCTGATGACACTTGGCGGTGTGTTAGCGTCAGCCGAGAAACGGAAGGGGTGGCGCAGTGGGTCTTTTTGGCCAGTGATGTTGGCAAAAGGCTTCTTGATCAGCACTGAATTGGGAAAATAGACCCGACGTCCGTCACGGCCCAATGTTTCGGTGACACGCCAGTTCTGGTCAACAACCTCATACCAACCGCCGTCGACTTCCAGCACATCGCCGATTTTAAACACTGGAGAGGCAGCCATGGACATGCCCGCCAGTAAATCGCCTAACACCGATTGCGCCGCATAACCCAGCACAACGGCCACTACGCCAGAGGCGGCGATGAGTCCGGTGATCGACTGGCCATATACCCAACCGACAACGACAGCAGAGGCGAGCAGCATGACCAGGGCGGTAAAGCACCCACGCGCCAAACGGGGCGGCGGAGCACCGCCCCCAGCCACCAGCACGCCATCCCAAATGAAATGACGCCAAAGTCGGTCAAACAGAAAGCCAGATGAAATGACGACTAGGGCGGTTAGGAACGGCCTCACGCCCTCTGGTCGCCATTCGAATTGATAGGCGATTAAGGGCATTGCCACATCGCGGAACAGATATAAGAAGCCGAGCAATTGCAGAGAAAATACAAGCAGGTTGATCCGCCGTTTGGTGAGCCCGCTGATCAATGTCAGCGTCATCCACCCAGCGATGACGAGGCACAATACCCCGCCAATGACATTCAGGTCGCCAAATACGCTTGCATCGCCGTTCATCCAAACCTCCGACGTATAGTTAGGCGGCGGCAAAGGCGTGGCGTCAAGCGTAAGCTGTTACATCAGTCGGCTTGGGGCAGCATCCTTTCCAGAAATGCCATTGCACCAGCAATTGCGTGTTCTGCGTGAAAAGTGTCAGGAAACAGGTGCACACGTTGGTAATAACCATCGGTTAGGGTTTCGAGCCAGTCCGCCAGTTCATCAGCGCCGTCAACCTGTTCTGGCGGGAACAATACCCGACAAACGCCCTGCACCATGGCTGCGCGGTTAGCATCAAACTTCGCCGTTACTTCTGCATATTGGGGCGTGGCCCGTTGCTCTCCCCAAAACGCAAACCAGACCGCCAGAGTATTCGGATTGCAGACAGATGGGTGGAAATCGGCCTCAACCAACGCATTCAAGCGATCCAATGGAGCATCTCCAGCGGTCGCCAATGCAGCGACCCAATTTGCCTCATAGCTTTCATATAAGTCGACCAGCAGGGCGGTCAGCAACGCGTTTTTGGTTTTGTAATAGAAAACCGCCACCCCCTGAGACAGGTCAGCCTCTGCTGTCACCGTTGCCAATGTGGTTTTGGCCAACCCATGTTTCACAACAGATCGGTACGCAGCATCAAGTAACTGCCGTTTTCGCCTATCGGCATTCTGTGCATCCTTGCCGCGTGGTCTGCCCCTGCGTGGCGTCGTCTTCTCTGCCATATCAGCCTTATTTATTTTATCTGAGCGCTCAATTTAATTATTGCCTCATTTATGGGATCGCGTAAAGTCACCATCGGAAAAAGGATCAAGATCATGAACGCGCCACAGACACCGAACCATCCCGATGCCGAAACCCTGCGTGAATGGGACCGGACCCATCAAATTCACCCCTGGGCGGCGATGGATTCATGGCGCGGTTATGACAATATGCTGATGCAGTCGGCTGACGGCATTTACCTGTGGGATGCTGACGGCAGACGGTACATCGATGGTCCCGGCGGCATGTGGTGCACGCAGATTGGATATGGCCGCCGTGACATGGCCGACGCTATCGCAACTCAGGTAATGAAACTGCCCTACACCTCGCCGTTCACCAACAGCAGCGAACCCTCGGCAGTGTTAGCCAAAAAAATCGCCGACATGGCACCCGGTGATCTGAACAATGTGTTTTTCACGACAGGCGGTTCCACTGCCGTCGACAGCGCGCTGCGTACCATGCAGTACATGAATAACCGTCTTGGTCGTCCGGAAAAAAAGATCATTCTGGCGCGGGAAAAAGGCTACCACGGCTCCACCTACCTAGCTCATTCAGTTACGGGCAAAGAACGTGACAAAAGCCATTTTGATTTTGAGTCTCGTTTGGTGCGTTTTTTGCCAGATGTGAACCCATATCGCCGCCCCGAAGGCGTAACGGTTGAGCAATGGTGTGATCAGAAAGTCGCCGATCTGGAAAACATGATTGCAGAGGTGGGGGCTGACAAAATCGGTGCCTTTATCGCCGAACCAATCCTAAGCTCTGGCGGTGTGATTGTGCCGCCACCCGGCTATCATCGCCGCACGTTAGAGGTCTGCCGTGCTAATGACATCCTCTATATCTCTGACGAGGTTGTCACCGGTTTTGGCCGCCTTGGTCATTGGTTCTGCTCAGAAGACGTGTTTGATATTCAGCCCGACATGATCACTTGCGCTAAGGGCTTAACCTCTGGCTATCTGCCGCTTGGTGCTTGCATCGTTTCTGACAGCGTGATGCAGCGGATTAGTGGTGGCGAAGGCCCCTCTGTCTATACCAACGGCTATACCTATTCTGGCCATCCGGTAAGCTGCGTCGCTGCGCTAAAGAACATTGATATTATGGAGGATGAAGGCATCCTCGAAAATGTTCGGGCTGTAACTCCGCAATTTCAGGATCGCCTGCACGCCCTTACCCGATTCGATATTGTTGGCGATGTGCGCGGCATGGGCTTGCTTGGTTGTATAGAGGGCAAGGCTGAGGATTTGGAGGCCGAGCGGTCACTAGGCTCGCGAATCGATGAAGCTTGCGAAAAACGGGGCCTAATTGTCCGTCCGCTAATTAATATGGCTGTTTTTTCACCGCCATTGATCATAACTCCGGCCCAGATCGACGAAATGTTCGATATTCTTGAGGCCGCATTGACCGAGGTGCAGGCAAGCCTCTAGCCCCCTTGCACCAAAGCCGTAGCTGGCCTATATCCCGCGCTCCAATGGACCTCCGGCGAAAAGGGCTGCCGAGGGGTTCACCGACGATCTCAAGACTAAGGAGACCGAAATGCCCAAGATGAAGACAAAGTCAGGCGCTAAAAAGCGCTTTCGGCTTACCGCTAGCGGTAAAGTTCGCGGCCAGCAGGCTGGTAAACGCCACGGAATGATCAAACGGACGAATAAATTCCTCCGTAATGCTCGGGGTACGACAATCTTGTCAGACGCCGATGCGAAGATCGTTAAAAAATTCCTTCCTTACGGCTAAGCTGGGAGACCCGAAATGTCACGAGTAAAACGCGGCGTCACAACCCACGCCCGCCACGCCAAAATCCGTAAAGCCGCCAAAGGTTACTACGGTCGCCGGAAAAACGTTATCCGCGTCGCCAAACAGGCGGTGGATAAAGCACAAGAATACGCAACACGCGACCGCAAGGCCCGCAAGCGTAGCTTCCGCGCCCTTTGGATTCAGCGCATCAACGCCGCTGTTCGCGCCCATGACGAAAGCCTGACATACAGCCGTTTCATCAACGGTCTGTCAGTTGCTGGCATCGAAGTTGACCGTAAGGTCCTCGCCGATCTGGCCGTACATGAGCCTGCTGCATTCGGCGCTATCGTGGATCAGGCGAAAGCTGCGCTGAACTAATCAGTTCGCGAGATTCGATTTAGGAAAACGCCCGTGCATTGTGCGGGCGTTTTTTATTTTTCAGTTATCATTCAGCTTGCGCCACACCCATTCGACTGAATAACTCCAATCGTTGTTACGGGAGTACTCATGCGGGTGAAGGTTAACGGCGTTTGGCTGTATTTTGATGTCGAGGGTGCAGGGATTGTCCCTGATGGCCCAGCATTACGTGAGCGACCAACACTCATATTACTACATGGTGGACCGGGTGTTGATCATTCGGTGTTCAAACCCGATTGGGGTCAGCTATCTGATTGTGCCCAAATCATCTATCTGGACCACCGGGGGAATGGCCGCAGTGACGATGGCGACCCTGCGGATTGGAACCTAGCGCAATGGGGAGATGATGTACGTGGATTCTGTGATGCGCTCGACATCCACAAACCCATTATTTGTGGCGTATCCTTTGGCGGTTTTGTAGCCCAATCATATGCCACCCGTCATCCCGGCCACGCTGCTGGGCTGATTTTGGTCAGTACAGCCGCTCGTTTTGATTTCCCGACAATGTTCGACGCCTTTGATCGGCTTGGGGGCCCAGCGGCTCGAACAGCGGCCGAAGCATATTGGTTGCGCCCAACACCAGAATCGAGAACGCACTATGGAGAAGTTTGTGTGCCTCTGTACCAACAGTGTACCATCGACCCAGACTGGTTGGCCCGGATTGACCTTAAAGACGATGTTGCAATGCGTTTTGTTGGCCCTGATCAGGAAATGGGCCAGATGGATTTCCGCAATGACCTTGCAAACCTAACAATGCCGATCCTCATCCTCTCAGGCCGCGACGACCCGATTACACCGCCTGAGTTTAGCCGGGAGATCTATAACTGCGCGCCAACCGGCTTGCGTCAGGTCATCGAATATGACGATTGTGGTCACGGCGTCACCGCCGACCGACCAGAACAAGCATTCGCAACCATTCGCGAATTCATAATCAACTGCTAACCCGACGGGGCCGCATGACACAGACAACTTTCTTTGCCGACCCCGACCAACGCGTTGATCGCGACCAGCTAGAAGCACTAGGTGCAAAAGGCGCAGGGGCATTGGCGGCGCTTGGTGTTCAGCCCGACGATGTGGTTGCAGTGATCATGCGCAACGACCTACTTCATATAGAGCTTATGCGCGCTGTGGCTCTCGCGGGCGCCACGCTGTGCCCGCTGAACTGGCACAGTGCAGCGCAAGAGGTTGAGGCAATTCTATCAGATTGCTCGCCCAAAGCCGTTTTGATTCACCGCGATCTGGTTGAGCCGCTGGTTGCTGTGCTTGCGGGTCATAATGTTGTCGCCATAACGCCGGATGCCGCTATCACAGCAGCCTATAGTGGCGACGCGGACGCCCATCCTGAGTTGCCAGAGTGGTCCAATCTGCGTGATGCCGCTGAGCCCGTCGTAGGGCGCACTAGAATGCGCCCCATGCTCCGCTATACCTCTGGGTCCACAGGCATGCCCAAGGGCATCTTACGCAAGCATTCTGACCCCAATGTTTGTTACTACGAAACGCTGGCCAAAATCGGCACGGGCATGATGCGCATGCGCGACGGTGGGCGCTTTCTAACCGCTGCGCCGTTGTATCATTCGGCACCATCCACCTTATCGGGCATGGCGTTGGCCATCGACGGTATGAACATGATGGTTCTGCCCCGGTTTGAGGCTGAGAGTTTTTTGGCAACCATCGAAGCTGAGAAGATCACTCATATCTACCTCGTGCCGACAATGATGGCTCGCCTGTTAAAGTTACCTGACGATGTAAAATCCCGCTACGATCTTTCCTCAATCGAATTTTGTATCTCAACCGGATCGCCTTGGCCGCACGAAATCAAGGCGGCGATGATCGACTGGTGGGGCCCAGTGATGTGGGAGACTTATGGCGCGTCTGAATTAGGTTTCTTAACGCTGGTGAATTCCGAAGAAGCGCTGGCGAAACCAAACACTGCGGGGACCATCCAAATGGGCGGATCAATCCTGATCCTTAATGAAAATGGCGACCCGCTGCC
This sequence comes from Pikeienuella sp., assembly GCA_049600095.1. Taxonomy (GTDB): domain Bacteria; phylum Pseudomonadota; class Alphaproteobacteria; order Rhodobacterales; family Rhodobacteraceae; genus Pikeienuella. Next base: position 61,621 of record JBMYPG010000003.1, read on the forward strand.
CGCCGGGGAAATCGGCGATATCTATATTCAGTTCAATCATTTTGGCGAATTTCAGTATTCCAACGCCGATGATGAGGCGATGCGTGCACGCGGTCATGTTGGCGTCGGCGACATGGGATGGTTGGATGAGGACGGCTATCTGTTCATTGCTGACCGCAAGAAAGACATGATCATTTCCGGCGGGGCAAACATCTTTCCCGCTGAAATTGAGGCGGCTTTGATCGAAGCGCCATTTGTGGCGGATGTCGCAGTTTTCGGCGCGCCAGACCCAGAGTTTGGGGAACGCATCGTGGCTGCAATTCAACCGGAACCCGGCTCATCCCCAGACGATGCGGCGGTCAAGGAATGGCTAGGCACCAGGTTGGCCCGCTTCAAACATCCCCGAATTGTTGAATTTCACGACGCCTTGCCGCGCCACGACAGTGGCAAGATATTCAAACAACGCCTGCGCGCCCCACATTGGGAAGGGTCGGGGAGGAAGATCTGAGCCCAAAACTTAACAACGCCCCCACCGGGTATCCGGTAGGGGCGTCATCAAACGTCTAGCAGATAATGCGGAAGTACAGTTTAAGCCGCCGCTTTTTTCTCCAGCGCTGCATCAACAAGCTGAGACGCCTTTGTTTCGTCGATGCTTTCCACAGCAGCAACTTCGCGCGTTAAGCGTTCGATTGCTGCTTCGTAAAGCTGACGCTCTGAATATGACTGTTCTGGCTGATCTTCGCCGCGATGCAGGTCGCGAACGACCTCTGCGATTGAGATCAGATCACCTGAGTTGATCTTTTGTTCATATTCCTGGGCGCGACGTGACCACATTGCCCGTTTCACACGTGCGCGGCCCGTCAATGTTTCCAACGCTTTGCTGACAACATCAGGGCTGGACAATGAACGCATACCAACTGAGCCAGCTTTGGCTGTTGGCACTTTCAACGTCATCTTTTCCTTTTCGAAAGAGATCACGAATAGCTCCAGCATTACACCGGCAAATTCTTGCTCTTCGATAGTAACGATCCGTCCGACACCGTGGGCGGGGTAGACAACATAGTCATTTGCGCGGAATTCGCCGCTTTTAACTTTACTCATGATAACCCTTCGGTTCGCTCTCACCATTACTCGTAGAAAAACGCAAAAAACCTGCCCCCCACCAAAAAGGCGGGTGAACCGAGTTAAAAGCGTTTCGCTGGTGCCGCGCGTCTTTGCCAACGGCCTTCCCCTTGAAGGCATCAATCGCAGCGGCTCTGTAACGAGTATATAACAAAAAAAACGTGGATTCGCCACTATGTCGTGACGCAAACCACGCACTTGTGGCCTGATTACTTCACTTTCAGCCGAATTTAGGGGGAATTTTACCCTTAATCGCCCTTACCGGGGGCTTCAGAGAAGTATTTATCAAACTTGCCAGTTTCACCATCAAACTTTTCTGCATCCGGCTCTTGGTCTTTTTTCAATGTAATGACTGGCCACAACTCCGCATATTTGGTGTTGATCTCCAGCCATTTTTCCAGCCCCGGCTCTGTGTCAGGTTTGATCGCGTCTGCGGGGCACTCAGGCTCACATACACCACAATCGATGCATTCATCTGGGTGGATGACCAGCATGTTTTCGCCTTCATAGAAACAATCTACGGGGCACACTTCTACGCAGTCGGTGTATTTGCACTTAATGCAGTTGTCGACGACGATATAGGTCATGGGTATTGGTCCTGTGGGCGATGCCGTTACTGGCGCGGTTGATGCGACCTTATATGGGAAAAACAACAAGGCGCGTGCGCGATTTAATCCTGTCTCGCGTTTACCGCAAGGGGCAACGGCGACACATCAAGATCATCTTGCGTAAATTCTGTATCACCCAGCCAACCCAAACGCGTTGTGCTTCGCAAACTCTGCCTTGGGCTGGCTGGATGATAACTGTTTGAACTGAACGCAAGTTGCTATCGGTCAGCTTTCGCCGCGATTGGCTTGATCTAACGCTCGGCGATCTTTTTTCGTCGGTCTGGGGCCAACACGCGGGGGTGCCGGTGGTTTGTCTTGCGGCGGGTCGAGGTCTTCGTAAAGCAAAACAGCCTCAGAGGCCGGACCGCGCCGATCGCCTAGGGCAACGATTCGTATAACTCGGATTACGGATCCCTGCGCAAAAGTAAGCGTATCGCCGGGTTTTACGTTGGTCCCGGGTTTTGTAACCCGGGCACCATCTACTCTGACACCAGTCGAAACGATTTTGGTGGCCAGCGTGCGGGTTTTAAAGAAACGCGCACGCCATAACCATTTATCAATCCGAACGGCGTTTTCAGCCATTAGCCGCCTTTAAGTTTCTGCAAGATTGCAAAGGGGCTATCCGGGTCCATTGGTTTGTCCCGTTTCGGCGCAGCAGAAAAACTGCGTGGTTTGTCCTCAGCACCTTTACGGCCCTTACCCTTGGGTGGGCGTTTCCCCTTGTGAGGGCCGTCACCTTTTCCACCGGATTTAGCGTTGCGAGCACCGCCCTTGCCGCGATTTTGATCACCGTTCTGAGGGCGACGGCCTTCATTCCGGTTATCATTCCGTGCCCTTTGTGGGCGACGGGCAACGGTGAAGGTATAGAACACCTCCATTTCGACTGGCGCTGGTTCAGCCGGAGCAGACTCTACTGGTGCCTTGGCTTCTTCGGCGGCAGGTTCTTCGCTTGGTGCAGCTTCAGCAACAGGCACATCTGCCGGAGCTTCGTCAGCTTTAGGCTCTTCTGCTTTTGCATCACCAGAAACTTCCGCTTCAGGTGCTTTCGCAGCAACCTGCTTGGCACCTTTTTCCCGCTCACCTTTTTCAGCGTTGAACCCCAATCCGCCCATAAGGGACGCGAATTGTTCGAGCGTCATACCGGTGATCGACAGCATGTCTGCTGTTGCTTCAAATCCGGTGCGGCGGTCTTGATCGCGGAGCAAATCAGCTAGCCGTTCCAACATATCAATGCGGATCGCACGTTCACCTGCCAAACGATAACCAGAACGGATATAGAACCCATCAGGTGCCCCTGGAACGGCAGGGATGGTCACATGCCCCGGTGGAGGAGACGCTGGGATATCATCCAAACCAGCCTTCAAGCCCCAAAGGACCAACCGTAACCGTGTTGGCGCAGGTTTAAGCAGCAACGGCATGAACAGCGAATGCTGGCCAAACCGCAGGCCGTGGCGGCGCAACATTGTACGCGCATCCTGATCCAACGCCTTAACGTCTTGCGCGATTGGTGCACGCTCCAGAACGCCTAAACCTTCGATCAGTTGAAAAGCCACTCCGCGTGCAAGACCGGTAACAGCCTCATCATCACGTAAGGCAATTAATGGCTCAAACAACGCTGCAACACGGCGTGTGATCCAATGGCTCAACCGACGCTCCAGCTTTTCGATCACTGGTGCTTCGAGCATTTCGTCTGCAAAAGCACGAACTGTTGGCGACAATGCGTCTGGGCCAGCCTCTAGCCGGCCAACAGCCATGTCGCCCCACATGAGGCCACCTTGCTCTGTCACATCAATCTCTGTGTCAGGCGAGTTATAGAATTTGTCCGCCCGGTGGGAGAACCACCCTTTTAGCGCTGTCATCGAAGCATTGCGCAGCCGCTTTTGCTCTTCGACGCCCGCCTGCGGGTCAGGAAAGAAACGGAACCCGTCGATCCGTCCCAGATGTTCACCTTCGGCGGTTACTTCGCCGGTTTCAGAAACTTCGGCCACCAGGCCCTCCTTCTGTTTCAACCGGCGCATCAGAACTGATGTGCGCCGATCGACAAATCGTTGGGTCAGCCGCGCATGTAGCGCATCTGACAAACGGTTTTCTACAGCACGGGTTTCCCCGCGCCATTCGCCCGCATCTTCCAGCCAGCCACCGCGATTGGCGACATAACTGAGTGTTCGCATATATGCCAGCCTGCGCGACAAATGGTCGATGTCACCTTCGACCCGATCCAATCGTGCAACTTCGCCCGCAATCCAGTCAGAGGGTATAGCGCCAGCCTCCGACACAAGGAACCGATATATCTTGCCAATCAATGCGGCATGATCAGCACCAGAGGTTTTTCTGAAATCTGGTATCTGGCAACAGTCCCATAAACGCCGCACAGCGGCGCCTCCTTTGGTGATGTCCCTCAGGCCTTCATCCCGCCACAGGCTACGCAGGGCGATCAGGTCATCGGCATCCCGTGCGCGGCGCAACCCAGCGGCGGGGGATTGTACTTCTAACGACGCCATCAGCGCTGGCACTGTCCCAAATTCCAGCCGAGCGCTTCGCCATTCCAACGCCTTTACTGTCTCAAAGCGGTGTTCAACAATTGATTGCACGACTTCATCGGACAATGGTTGCACTTCGCCAGTAACCCCGAACGTACCATCGGTCTTAAACCTGCCTGCCCGCCCGGCAATTTGCGCCAGCTCCGCAGGCGTCAAAGGGCGACTTCGGCGGCCATCAAACTTGTACCGACCAGCAAAGGCGACATGGCGCAGATCAAGGTTCAGCCCCATGCCAATTGCATCAGTCGCCACCAGATGAGGCACATCGCCATTCTGATACATCTCAACCTGTGCATTTCGCGTGCGCGGGCTAAGCGAGCCCATCACAACGGCTGCGCCACCTTTTTGACGTCTGATCAGTTCGGCAATCGCGTAAACATCATCAACTGAAAACGCAACGATGGCTGACCGTGACGGCAATCGACTGATTTTCTTTGACCCTGCATAGGTTAGGTTCGACAGCCTGGGCCGGGTGGAAATCGCCGCCTCTGGCAGCAACGCCGCAATCCGGCCCCGCATGGTTTCTGCGCCCAGAAACAAGGTTTCCTTACGGCCCCGCGCCCTTAGCAGCCGATCAGTAAAAATGTGACCACGGTCGGGGTCAGCACATAGCTGAATTTCATCCACCGCAACAAAATCTGCGCCCCAGTCCAAAGGCATGCTTTCTACTGTCGCGATGACATAGGGCGCGCCGGGCGGGGCGATTTTCTCCTCCCCCGTAATCAGCGCGCAAGACCGTGCACCGCGCATTGCCACGATCCGGTCATAGACCTCTCTGGCCAACAAACGCAGAGGAAAGCCGATCATGCCAGACGAATGGCTAAGCATTCGTGAAATGGCGTAATGGGTTTTACCAGTGTTGGTTGGGCCGAGTATGGCCTCTAAACCGCTGCTGCGGGGCACCCTGAAATCGGCATTCATAATGTAAGGGTTTCCCAACGACTAAGCCCGCAGACCTTAGATTTTACGGCCTTCTACATCCGGCGACAATCGCTCTATCGCATCTTTCGCGCCTTTAAATGCAGGGTAAATCGCGGCGACCTCTCGCCAGGTCGCTAGTGCGGATTCTGGCCGCTCTGTTCGTTCCAGAATAATCGCTAATCCAGCCAAAGCACCAAAATGACGGGGCTCAACCCGCAGCGCCTGCTGAATATCAGCAATCGCGCGGGCATAATTGCCTTGAATATAGTGATGAGTGGCCGAGGCGTTCCAGCCTTCAGCGAAATCCGGTGCAAGCCGTGTCAGCGCGCTTAGATGCGCGCGGGCTTCATCGGCCCGCTGATCTTCCAGCGCTTTGCGCCCACGGGCCAGCAATAGATTTGCACTGGGCGAACCCGAATCAGACAACATGCCCAGCACATCATCAGCTATGGCGCTTTGCGCCTCTTCCGGGGCAACGGCTAAATCCGCAAACAACAGATTCAACCGTTCATCACGAGAAAGGTGTTTTTCTTCCCCCGGTTCAGTATTTTCGGATTCTGTGTTCAGAACGGAAGCCTCTTGCGCGCTTGCTGAAAATACCAGCAAGACAGACAAAGCTGCGGATAAAAGCCACGAGTTCATGATGGACATAATGGGGCTTAGGCTTCACCTTCGCAAGGACGCTAACGATAAAGAGATCAGTTGATGACGACCGCTGACCATAATGCTCCGTTTCACGCCAAAGTTTCACGTGCGCCCGAAGGTGGTGAAGTGTTCTGGCTTAACGCAAAGGGCGCGCGTATCCGGGCTGCCGTTTGGGCGGGCGGTGAGCGAGGTACGGTTATTCTGTTTAACGGCCGGACAGAGTTCATTGAGAAGTATGGAGATGTAGTTACACAGCTTCGCGAACGTGGATTCTCAGTCGCCACGTTGGATTGGCGTGGACAAGGCCTGTCAGACCGGGCCTGCGATGACCCGATGAAGGGCCATGTCTCAGATTTTGATGAATATCAGAATGACATTGAGACTCTACTGGCCGCACCGCAAGTTGCGGCCTTGAAGGGTCCCTATGTCTTGATCGCGCATTCTATGGGCGGGTGCATAGGAATGCGTGCCTTGATGGATGGCCGCATAAAACCAGCCGCCGCCTTGATGTCAGCACCTATGCTGGACATTGAGCTACCCACACCTACCCGCATTGCCGCAGGCATTGTTAGCCGGATCGCCGGTTGGATTGGCAAAGATCACACCTATGCACCTCAGCCAGACCCGACGATCAGCGCAGTGGAAAAACAGGCGTTCGAGGGGAACCTACTCACTAGCGATCCTGATGAATACGCATTGATGCAGGCGCAATTGGTGGCGGAGCCCGGTTTTGGCTTGGGTGCCCCAACGCTTGGTTGGATGCGGGCCGCATTTGATGAAATTGCGGATTTGCGACGCAACCAGCCACCCGCAACTCCTATGGTCATTGCCTTGGGCGGAAAGGAGGGAATTGTGTCCCCTTCTGCAATCCACAGCCACGTCCAACGAGCAGCCAACTGCGACCTGCTTCCGGTCGAAGGCGCTCAGCATGAAACCTTGATGGAAACCCCTGAGCGGCAAGCAAAAGTTTGGGCCGCCTTTGATGCACTGCTGGATAAAGCGGGCATATAGTCGTTGCCGTTGCGCTAACGCCTTTCTTAGTTGAGGTCAGTAGCCTATAGCTCTGACCGATACGACAGTACGCAAGAAATAAATGAGTTACTTTAGATGATTAGGCGCGTTCAGCCAGTTTTCGATTTCAAGGGCCTTTTGGGCGTACGGGTCTGTGTGGATTCGAGCCTGCTGCAACTTATCTTCATCATCATGATCGTCCTTGGGGTCATGGGCGGTGATATTATCTGGGCCGCTACTTTCATCGCGATGGCGATCGTTTCGATTTATTTGCATGAACTGGGCCATGCCGCAGGGGCACAAAGCCAAGGCGTCGCGGTTGATCACATCATGCTGCACGGTGCGGGTGGATATTGTGCCCACGCAAAATCAGAACCCAAGCAAGATATGATCACGGTCCTAAGCGGCCCAACCGTCAATCTGTTCCTATGGATCACAGCAGGGCCCATTGCTGCCATGGCGTTTGGCGATCATTCAACAGCGGCAGCCTATGCCACATTCTTCGGAAAACTTAACCTTTGGCTGTTTCTGTTCAACATGCTTCCCGTGTTGCCCTTGGATGGCGGACGCATCACTTACCTGGCGCTTTGGTACTTTCTGCCCCGCGAAACCGCGATGAAGATAGCGGGGCTATTAGGCCTGATCGTTTCGATCATTTGGTTTCCTATCATCATTTACCTTTTCATCGTCTACGGATTCATTCTGCTGTTCTTTCCCTCAATCAAGGAAAACTGGCGGCGATTTAGAGGCGAGATCCAATAGGACGACGCTGTGGTGCGCGACGGATGATCATCCCGTGCTTTTGATCCCCGGTAAAACCAAGCTTTTCATAAAAGCCCTTTGCGCCGCTGTCCTGCCCGGTTAGCAGCATGATTTTATAGGCATTCTCAGCCCATGCCGCCTCCATCGCCGCCTCCATAACGGCCCGACCAATGCCTGTCCCTTGTGCTCGCTGTGCCGTTACAACATTTTCAATCAACGCATAGGGGCGACTGCCAAAGGTTATGTTTGGCATGACGTGCAGCGTCACCATGCTGACAATCGCGCCCTTAACCTCAGCCCCCCAAATGGTTAATCCATCGTGAGTGAGTAATTTCTGAAATGCAGAAAAGTCTTCGGCAACCGGAATGTCGCCCATAAGCTCCCGATACAAAGCCAGTGCATCGGTGAAGTCTGTCATATTCAGGGGGCGAATGATCATGGATGGACCATAAACCGCGTTTGGGATTGGCGCTATGGTCTTGTGATCCCCCGCATTTCCCCGTTAGACAGGCCACATGGATCTTTCGGCAAAGGGCATAACTGTTGAGCGGGGTGGGCAACTTGCGTTGACCGCCCCTGAATTTGTTGTCCGGACCGGTGAAGCTGCGGTTTTGACCGGGCCAAATGGTGCCGGGAAATCAACGTTACTCCGCGCACTGGCCGGCCTTTTGCCAATGTCAGCCGGTGAGGCAAAGCTGGGCGACTTACAGCTTTCATCCGACCGGGAAGCCTTTGGCGAGATGGTCGCCTATGCTGGGCATCTGGATGCTGTGAAGCCTGCACTAACAGTCCGGGCCAATCTTGCATCTTGGGTTTCTGTTTACTGTGCTGATCCCGAAGGCATTGACCCTGCCTTAACCCAGTTTTCTTTGGATCACATTGCCGATACCCCGGCGGGCTATTGCTCAGCCGGGCAGAAGCGCCGGTTGGGCTTGGCTCGATTGCTGGTGATGGGCAGGCCGCTGTGGTTGTTAGATGAACCAACTGTGTCATTGGACACCAAGTCCACGCAAGTTTTCGCCAAGGCTGTCGTAACCCATTGTGAAAGTGGTGGAATCGCAGTCGCTGCCACCCACATTGACCTTGGTTTACCGCAAGGGCCGCGTATTGCGCTGGAACCTCCATCGGCCACTGGCGCAACCGACACTGACCCCTTTCTATCGGACAATTGGGGATGAGCGCGCTTTCCCTTCTCCTCCGCGACCTAACGCTCGCCTTTCGTATCGGCGGTGGCGGCATGATGGCCGTGGCTTTTTTCGTCATCTCGGTAACGCTGATCCCAATCGGTGCAGGATCAACGCCAGAGGTTCTGACCCTATTTGCAGGCGGCCTGCTTTGGTCATCGGCCCTGCTGGCCTGCTTGTTATCACTGGACCGCTTGTTTCAGGCAGATTTTGAGGATGGCTCGCTCGACCTTATTTTCCTGTCTCCCACGTCGCTGGAATTGGCAGTCTTGGCCAAAGCGGTCGCACATTGGCTTACTACAGGAGTACCTCTGATCATTGCGGCCCCTTTGCTGGCAGTCACGTTGAACCTATCGCCTGACGCTTACGGCCCGCTGATCCTTTCACTGCTTATCGGCACACCCGCACTCTCGCTAATCGGAGCGGTCGGCGCAGCGCTCACTGTCGGTGTCAGGCGTGGGGGACTATTACTCTCGTTGTTAGTTTTACCGCTTTACCTTCCAACAATGGTACTCGGCTCCCGAGCGGTAGAGCGAGCATCGACAGGTCTCGACTATAGCGCACCGCTGATCCTGATCGGGGCCGTCACACTCATCACCATTGCCATAGCCCCCTTCGCCGCCGCTGCCGCGTTGCGGGTGAATATGCGTTAAGCCAAAGCCTTACGAATAAGCGCTTCGCACTCTGTCCAATCGGCCGGATGATGATGTGCGTCCTCTGCCGGGCCGATGATAGGCCGAACAATCTCAGATCCTACCAAATGCAGCCGCGTCGTTTCTGGTGCATGTTTCGCCGCGCTTTTTAACTGCACATGGCTGTCGTCAACAAAGGCTACCGGCGCATCGGCTTGCGCTGCCATCCACGAAAGCGCCCTGCCCTTGCCTTT
>JBMYPG010000004.1:0-57693 GCA_049600095.1 Pikeienuella sp.
ATTCTTTGGTTGAGAAGGGTGCTGCTGCTGTGATGGAGCGGTTGGTGGCTTTGGGTGTTTCGGTGGGAGAGTCCGTTGTAACGGATCATCGGATTGAAGCCCTGGGCGATGCTTTGGAGGCTTCGCTGTCGGATGAGACTGAGCTGACTGTTATTCTCGGCGGATCGGCCACTGCTGATCGGCGGGATGTGGCACCTGCTGCGGTGGAAGCTGCTGGTGGGCGGGTTGAGCATTTTGGGATGCCTGTTGACCCCGGCAACTTGTTGTTTGTGGGCGAGCTGAATGACGCCCCCGTAGTAGGCCTGCCCGGCTGTGCGCGGTCGCCGAAATTGAATGGGGCCGATTGGGTGCTGGAGCGGATCGTTAGTGGGTTGGCGGTTGGCAAGGCGGATATTCAGGCCATGGGCGTCGGCGGATTGTTAAAGGAGATTCCTTCGCGGCCTCAGCCACGGGTGGGGGCTGTATCTTCGGCCCGGCCATTTACCTCGGCAATTTTGCTGGCGGCGGGGTCGAGCAGTCGGATGGGTGGGGCTGATAAACTGACCATGGATACTGACAAGGGCCCGCTGATCCGACGGGCGGCGGTGGCTTTGACTTCTGCTGATGTGGATGAAGTCGTTGTTGTAACCCGCAAGGATGATGAGGCGCGGCTGGCGGCGCTGGATGGAATTGATGGGCTTCGGTTTGTGGAAAATCTGGCGGCGGCTGAGGGGATGGGGGCTTCGATCAGGGCGGGGATGACTTTGGTTGATCCGGCGGCGGATGCTGTGCTGATCGCGCTGGCGGATATGCCGGATGTGCAGGGCGCGGATATTGACCGGCTGATCGCGGCTTTCAGCCCTGATGATGGGCGCGAGATTATTCGGGCGGCGACGGCGGATGGTGCGCCGGGAAATCCGGTTTTATTTGGCCGGCGGTTTTTTGAAATGCTGGCAACTTCGGAGGGGGACGAAGGGGCGCGGCGTATTTTGGCAGCGCATGGAAACCTGATCGAATTCGTGAGGCTGTCGGGTGAGGCGGCGAAAACGGACCTCGACACCCCGGAAGATTGGGCGGCATGGCGAGGCGGCAAAAACAGCAAAGCGTAACGCGTGCGTGATTTCGTGTAAGTTGTTGATTTATAAGGAAGTTAACCTTTTTGTTAGTGCGAACTTAACTATTTTTGGGGTGAATTATCGCGATTTGCAGCTACTAAAGATCAAAAGGACCCCTTTGATTAGGAGCCCTTCCTGCTGATTTCAGCGATGTTTTGTTTTATCAGTAGGCACGTACTTCTGACCACTTTTTTCGGAGGGGGGTAATGGCTCTCCTCTAGTGACCGTTCTTTCGACACCTGTTTTTCCGCCGCATGGACCAGTCATTTCGTATTGGCCAGATCGCGGTGCTTTTTGACCAGGTTTGTAGAGTTTATCGGACATCAGATGGGCCTCCATCAGTAAACTGAAAAAGGTCAGGTTCAATTGAAGCACAGCGTTTACCCTGTGCAATTTCGCTGATCCGACCTTGATTGAGATCATAGTCGGCAGCAATACGATGCTGAAACTCGCCTTTTGCTAGGCGGGCTTTGATTTCTAACAGATCTTTACGTGTCAGCTTGGATACGGAAGCCATTGGCATTCTCCTAAGCGCAGGAAAAAAGTTGCTCCTCAAGTCCATAAAAGCTAAGCCTCAATTGTTAAGGTGAGTGCTCTGAACTTAAGAGCATTCCGGTTAGGTGCGCTAAGCCCTAGCGGAAACTACGAAAAACGGACCTTGCCGGGTCCGTTTTTTTCTTATCTTGACCACTCCTCAAAATGTTGCCGAACGTTGCTCGAACTCATTAGCTTGGAAAGCAGGCGATAGTTTTTCCGCTCATGTCGGATACGACCGGCAACAATCGCTGGATTTACGCCAATCTTACGAGCGAGGTTGCGAACATTCATTGTCGTTGGCGATGAGCGGGCCGAGTGGGACATCCAATCAGCCTGTGGGATTAAGGCTTCCTGTGCCCAATCATCAGCCTCCCGCTCTCGTTCATCATCAACAGTTGAATCAAGGTCACGCAATTGCAGGTCATCAATGAATGCATCTGTGTCATTACCGAAGTGACGGCCCAAGTGCGCCAGTTCATGCAACAAACAGAACCAGAAGTTATCCGCGCGATCATATCGCAATGTCATTCCGACAACAGGCACGCCTTCACAGGTTCTTAATGCAGCCCCGTCCAGATATGTCTTTGGCAAATACCCAGCAATGACCAAGGCTATACCATGCTGCGCGAGCTTCTCCTTGGCTAATTTTGGTCCGTCATTGAAAGCGCTTAATCGGGCAATCTCTCTCAATAATTCTGGAGTGATCGAACCTTCTTCGTATTTGCCTTCAAGTCCCATCTGGCGGGCCTCGCAAAGAACGTGCAGACACCATGCCTGCAAAGAGCCCACATCTGTTTTGGCATTTTCGCGGGTTCCGCCCTGCCTAAGCAAAGCCTGAGGCAGGGCTTTTGGGCCGCCTGCACAGCGGATTAATTCATTCAACGCTTCTTCAACCCGGTCTGCCGCGTTTTCAACGTTGACCCAACCCCGCTTTGCAAACTCGGCGATGGGAAAACGTTCTACATCTACCAATGGCTTTTCGGGAAGGTCATCGCCTTCGGCAATTAACAGAGACGCAGGGATGTTCAGGTGCTCGTTCAAGGCACGTATCATTTTCAGGGTGAGAGGACGTTTCCCGTTGAGAATTTCTGAAACCTTGGCGCGGCTACCCAAAATAGGAACAAGATCTTTTTGACCGAGGCCAAGCTGTTCCATACGGAACTTAATAGCTGCGATAGGAGACGGCATCTTCATCGGGAATGCTGCGTCTTCGTAAATTTCCACTAAGGTAGACAGTACTTCCAGCTCATCAGTGTCTTGCTCAGAACGAGACTCCATCTCCATCAGTATTTCAATACGGGCAAGCGCGGAGTCATAGTCGGACTCGTTTTTGACGGGGCGTATTCTAGCAATTGTCATTACACTTCCTCCGCATTGATCTTGTCGTACTCTTTGTGTGTTCCAACAAATCGTATGAATCCGAGTTGCATTTCATAATCAAACCTGACGATCAGGCGATATTTGTTACCGCAAATATTGAACACCACCCTGCTTTTCTTCAGCAGGCTTGCGCTTCGGTACTGAGCCTTTACATCTGCATGGTTCTTCCAAGTCGCGGCATTTGCCTCAAACCACCACGCAGATAGCTGCTCATTGGCATCCGGGAAACGGTCACCAAACTCTCTTAGGCGTTTGCGGGCAATTATTCTCATTACCTATAATTGTTCCCTATTCATGTCAACTCTTATTGATCCCTATAAGGGAACATTATAAATTCCATCTGATTCTATCAACCTGATATGTTTCAGCCCGTACTAAAAGTTGAAATTCAACCCTTTGGCATCTTTTGGAGCTCCACTCGCGCAAAGGTTCACATCTTTGTAGCCATGATTACAAGGACCATTAACAAACTATGTCGATTGAACGTAGGCTGCCCAAGGTTCGTATTTTCATTACCGCCGGTCCACCCCCTTGACCTTCCCCCCCTCACACCCCAAACCCTCCACCCATGCTTATCTATAAAATATTCACCGCTGATCAGTGGCGGGAACTCGATGCTGCGGGCGATACTGCTGGGGCGCCTGTTGATTTGGCTGATGGGTACATCCATTTTTCGACTGCTGTTCAGGCGGCGGAGACGGCCTCCAAACATTTTGGGGGGCAGGTTGGGTTGGTGCTTGCTGCTGTGGACCCTGACCCGTTGGGGGATGCTTTGGTGTGGGAGGTTTCGCGGGGCGGGGCCTTGTTCCCTCATCTATATGCGCGCCTGAAACGGTCTGATGTGTTGTGGGTTAAGGAATTGCCCATTGGCCCTGACGGTGCCCATGTTTTCCCGGAGGGGATGTTATGAGCGTCTTTGAACAGGTAGGATTGCGGGCATTTCGGGTATTTGACCCCGAATATGCGCATGGATTGGCCATTAAAGCGCTGAAAAGCGGGCTTGCGCCGGGTGCCCGTGGTCAATCTGCGCCGGATGCGATGTTGACAACCTCAGTCGCGGGTTTGCCCGTTGCCTCCCCCATTGGGGTGGCCGCCGGGTTCGATAAGAATGCCGAAGTGCCAGATGCGATGCTGGCCAAGGGGTATGGCTTTGTCGAAATTGGCGCGGTGACGCCGCGACCGCAGGCGGGGAATGAGAAACCTCGGCTGTTTCGCCTGACGCAAGACCGCGCGGCGATCAACCGGTTTGGCTTTAACAATGAGGGGTTGGAGGCGATTGCGGCGCGTTTGCGGGCGCGGCGGGGGCCGATTGCGCCGGTATGGGCCAACCTAGGGGCCAATAAGGACTCCGATGATCGGGCAGAGGATTACCTGAAAGTCATGCGCGGGCTGCATGGGCTGGTTGGGGCAATGACGCTGAATATCTCCTCTCCCAATACTGAAAAGCTGCGGGATTTGCAGGGCGCTGATGCGCTGGCATCGCTGCTGGGTCGGGCGGTGGCAGAGCGGGATAAGCTGGCCACGGTTGGGGCGCGGACGCCGCTGTTTTTAAAGATCGCGCCTGATCTGACGAGTGATGAGATTGCGCAAATTGGTGAGATTGCCTTGCAGGCCAAGATTGACGGGGTGATCGCCACGAACACTACGTTATCGCGCGAAGGATTACGGTCTAAGCATCGTGATGAAAAGGGCGGCTTGTCTGGTCGACCTCTGACAGCGCGGTCTTTGGCAGTGATGGGCGAATTGCGGCGGGCCACTGGGGGGCGGTTGCCGCTGATTGGTGTTGGTGGGATTGAGACCGCCGAGGATGCCTATGCCCGCATTCGTGCGGGGGCTAGTGTTGTGCAGTTTTATACCGCTATGGTGTATCACGGGCCGGGGCTGGGTGCGCGCATTGCCGCTGGTTTGGCGGATTTGTTAAGGCGCGATGGATTTGCCAGCCCCGCCGAAGCCGTTGGTGTTGATATAGAGGTATAAGCAATGACCCGCCGCTATGATCTGGATTGGCTGCGGGTGTTATTGTTTGGGCTGTTGGTGCCTTACCATGCGGCGATTGGTTTTGTTGGCTATGGGCACAATGTTTATGGCTATCGCAATCAAGAGGCTGCTGGATACTGGCTCGATATGGCGTTGTTTTTCAGCCATTCGTGGCGGTTGTCAGCGTTATTCATGATCTCTGGCATTGGAACGTGGTTTTTGCTGCGCCGGGTGGGTGCGGGCGCATTTGCGTGGAACCGGGTGGTGCGGTTGGGGCTGCCTTTGGTGGTTGCGATGTTGGTGTGGAATGCGCCGATCGGGTGGTTTCATTCCATTGTTCGCGGCGAGGCGGTGGATTTTTGGGGCGTTTATGGCGATTGGCTGTCACGCTCACCCAGGTCAATGGCGCAGCATTTGTGGTTTCTGATCAATCTGTTGGCCTATTCGCTGTTGTGCTTGCCGTTGTTTTTGTGGCTGCGCGGCGGGCGGATGTCGCCCATGGTGTTCGGGCTGGTGCTGGTGGGTGTGTTGTCGGTGGTGGAACTGGCCTTGAAACCCTTTGGATTTTGGGGTGATCCGCTGGGGTACCAGCATGTTTGGTATCTGGTGTTCTATGCCGCCGGATACTGGGTGATGACGCTTGAGGCTTCGTTCTGGGGCCGGTTGGCGGCTGTGCGTTGGTGGTTGCTGGGTGTGGGGATTGTGGCCGCCTGGTTGTTCTTTCCCTTCTATGAAGCGTTGAGCCCCCGCACCCCTGCGGCTGAACGGTTATTGTCGGAGGGCGGGTGGCTGGACGCTGGTTGGGCGTTTCATACGCCGCTGACGGCGGCCTATTCCGTGCTGCATTGTTTGAACGCTGTGATTTGGTGCGGCATCGTCTTTGCCTTTGCATATTATCACTTTGATCGCCCTTCGGGCGTGTTGAGTAGGCTCAACCGTGCGGTTTATCCGGTATTTATATTTCACTTTCCGGTAATGATGGGTGGTCTGTTGTTATGTCGGTATGTAGACTACCCTTGGTATATTGAGTGGTTTGCATTGACGGTGTTTACTTTCGCATTGTCGGGGTTGTTGTACTGGGTTTTAGATAGAGGTCGTATTGCGCCTGTGCTGATGGGATTGAAGGTGCGGCATACACATTGAAGGGTTGAGAATTGAATTACGATATTGATTTTACTGGCAAACGCGTGCTCGTCGTTGGTGGGTCCAGCGGCATTGGTAATGCGACGGCGCAGGCGTTTCGCTCTAAAGGAGCTGAGGTTCATGTCTGGGGCACGCGTGCGGATGAAGGCGAATATGGCGATGGTGATCAATCGGATTTCACTGGGCTGACTTATCAGCAAATGGACGTCAGTGATTTTGATGCCATCAAGGCCTATGAGCCGCCATTTGACAGTTTGGATGTACTGATCCTGTGCCAAGGTATTGTGCTGTTTAATCGCCAGGAATTTGAAATGGACGGGTTTCAGCAGGTGATTGATGTCAACCTGAACAGTCTGATGGCCTGTACTACCAAGTTCCGGTCGATGTTGGAGGCTGCTGCTGGGTCCATTGTGATCGTTAGTTCGGCTGCGGCCTATCACGCAACTATTGGTACGCCAGCTTATTCTGCTTCGAAAGCTGGAGCGTTGGGTTTGGCGCGAACATTGGCTCAGGTCTTGGCACCTGCTGGTGTACGGGTGAATTCCATAGCGCCCGGCTATGTGCCAACCAAAATGACAACGATTGTGACCCAGAATGAAGGCCGGTCAAAAGCAGCCTTGGCGAGCATTCCTTTGGGCCGGTTTGGAACACCCGAGGAGATGGCTGGTACAGCATTGTTCCTTGCCTCACCTTTGGCGGGATATGTGACGGGGCAAACAGTTATCGCTGATGGCGGGATGATACTGTAGGGTTAGAGCGCCCTGCGTTTATGTTGAATCATTTTGACCGCCCGAACGTGTTATACTTCGCAAACTCTGCCTCGGGCGGTCAAGATGATGCACAGTTCAAGTAAAACGCACAACGCCTTAGAGCGTGTCGCACCAAATCGCGTTCACTTGGCCCGATGAACGCGTTGTACTCTGTAAACGCTGTCTCATCGGGCCAGGTGAATAACTGAATCAGGTTAGGCGCGACACGCTCTAGCCCATCGCGCAGATGCGCGAATTGGGGGAACAGATGGATTTTGATTTTTTTGAAAGCGGCACGGGCGACGGGCCCGCGCTGCTGTTTATTCCTGGTTCATATAGCGCACATACAGCGTGGCGGGCGGTGCAGGCTTCGCTAACCGGTTCGTATCGGATGATTACAACCAGCCTGCCCGGTTACGGCGGTACACCCGAAATTCGGGATGATCGGATTGATGACCTAAGCGCCGTTACTGATTTCATTGCAGAGGTCGTCGCGCGGGTTGGTGAGCCGGTTCATATGATTGGTCATTCCTATGGCGGGATGAACATCTATGCGAGCGTGTTAACCGGCGCGGTATCCCCAGAGAGCATTGTGACGTTTGAGGGGAACCCAATTTATTCCCGGCATGCTGACACGCCTTATCCCTGGGTACAGGAAACCATGGAAATGAAAGACGGTTTTGAAGCGGCTGTCTTGGCCGGTGATCCCGATGCAGCCGGGTTGATCATAGACTATTGGGGCGCGCCCGGCATGTTTAAGTCAATGCCGGAGCCGTTTGCGGAGTTTTGCCGGTCTAAGACATTTACGAACCTATTGGACTGGCGACAGGCGTTTTTGTTTCGGCCGTATTTCTCAGAATTTGCACGCTTGGATAAGCCCTGCACAGTGGCCCGGGGGGCTTTGGCCAATCAGGCGATAATTGATGTATCGGATGAGATTGTTGCCAATGCTAAGAACGCTGTTTTGCATGTGGAACCCGGGGCTGGGCATTTCCTGATTTCTACGCATCCAGCAGAATGTGCAGCGTTGATTGATCAGCATATGGCGCAGTTTGTTGAGGTTTAGATGTTTCAGGTCGGGTTTGGATGCGCTTTAGTTAGGTGAATGTCGTGGGGTTGATGAAAACACAAAATGACGCGAATTACTTCGTTTGCCGGATCAGGCTTTGACTTGAGCGCTCTGCATTGCGCCATGCTTGCCGCGTTTGCAGATTATATCGTTCCGTTGCAACCAGATGCAGACACGTTCAAAGCGGCGCTGACCGCGAGAGGTTTTGACCCCAAGGCGTCCTTTGTCGCCGTCGACGATGATAAAGTCATCGGGTTTTGGAACGTGGCGACGCGGAACAGCAAACGGTATCTGATCGGTAGCGGAACTCGGATTGGCTATAGAGGCCGGGGATTGGCGTCCCGTTTGGGCATGGCGGCGATAAGCGCAGCCGAGAATGATGAGATCGAGAGCTTTTGGCTCGAGGTTATCGAGGGAAACACCGCCGCTGAACGTCTCTATCGGAAGATGGGGTTTGATGTGACGCGAAAGCTCGACTGCTATCGGCTTAGTCATCCATCTCCTGATCGGTCCTCATGCAAACTGTCGGAATTTGGCACCGTTGCGAATGTCATTCAGAGGTATTCAACTTGGGAACCGACTTGGCAGAACGCCACGGAAACCATTTCCGGCTCTCAGTTAACGTCCTTCCTGCATGAAAAAGGTGGGGCCATCATCGGCGCAGGTGGCCTCGTACATCAGATTGCCGCCAGTGAACCTTCGGCATTAAAAGACCTCCTCGCTGCGGCAGCCACGGTCGGCTCGCTGACATTGGTCAATATCGATTCCGCTGACGGCGCGTTGTGTTCCCTTCTGCGGAAACTTGAGGCTCATCGCTTCATTGTTCAGTCTGAAATGCGCCTGACTTTGCCAAACATCTCTTAACGGTCGTTCGCGCCCGGTGCAGCATTTGGCAACGAAGCGCCTAAACCAGCCAATCAGTATTGTTGCGATTAAATTTACGAAACTCAGTTTTCAGCTAGTGTATGTTGGTTGGGTCGTTTCGGTTTGTTAGCTCAACTTCGAAACAACTAGCCTCCCTCACAACCACCTTCTTCCCTGTCACGCTCATACTGCGTGGCACCCGGCACCGGGGTCAACGATGGGTCCCTGCGGATGGTCCAGCTTTCGTAGGACGGGGTTAGTTGGTTGGGGGTGTCGAGTGATCCTAAATGGACCTCTATTTCGTCGCCGCTGCGGGCGAATATCGACGAGCCGCATCTTGGACAGAATGCTCGGCCCTTGTGGTCATTTACCTGTCCCGTAACCGTGACGGCGTTTTGGGGGTAAATGGCAGCGGCATAAAACAGCGCCCCGTGGTGTTTTCGGCAGTCGAGGCAGTGGCAAATCCCAACGCGGTTGGGGGTGCCGGTTGCAGTGAAGCGCACTGTGCCGCAAAGACAGCCGCCGGATTGTTGGCTCATGATTTTCTTCCCCACGACATAGACGTGCGACCGGCCCATATTATGCTGGGATGAACCACTGTTGAGCAATATAATTAGGCAAAAAGAGGTTCATGCAGAATGTATAACCCAAAAGGGAACGGCAAAGACAAGGCAGTGCGGACTGTTGCCTTTCATGAGGCGGAGCCGCCGCCGCATCTGAGCGGGATTGTGCATCGGTTTTTGGAGCTGAATACTCATGGCACATTAGCCGAGGATTATCGGTTTCATGCCTTACCAGATGCCTGCGCCTATATCGTTTTTGACCAGTTGGATGCGCGCATTGCTGGTGTAACCAAATTGCGGGCTACGTCAGAGGAATTGAGCCTCGGCAAGACATTTCACTTTGTAAACATTCGGTTTTTGCCCGGTGTTTGGCAGGGTGAGAGGGTGCCAATCAGCTATGGTCAGGTCGATTCGCAATATTCCGGTGACCTGCCATTGATTGATGTTAACTGCTCGCTTTCAGGAAAGAATTTTAGCGATCAGCAGAATGTATTGACCGATCTGGTAGACCAGTTGGTCGAGCAGGGAATTGTTGTTGCAAACCCGGTAACAGAGAAGATTTTTCGACGGCTTGAAGACATTCACACCGTTGCGGATATGGCTGAAGCCTCGGACCTGTCTGCGCGGCAGCTTCAACGCACATTGAAACGGACCACCGGGTTTACGCCGCATGATTTTCTAAAGGTGCTGCGGCTGCAACAGGCTTTGGTCGGGGGGGATGGCATGGAGTATGCGGATCAGTCCCATTTCATCCATTCCTTTCGCAAGGCAACCGGGTACACACCAGGAAAGTACGCAAAAAAATTCGATGTCTGAAATCTACAATACTGGCTGATTGCGGGTTGGTAGATCACCTTCATCAACGAAATGGAGATGATGATGACCAAGATGAACGCAGTTGGATGGTTCGATATTTTCGTAAATGACCTGGACCGGGCCGTCGCATTTTATGAAGCGGTGTTGGGGCAGGCCATGGAGGAAATTGTTGACCCAACCGGGCAATCCAAAATGATGAGCTTTCCTACCGATATGGGTGCCTATGGTGCGGGTGGGGCTTTGACAAAATCAGAGAACGGAAAGCCGGGTGTTGGCGGCACGATTGTCTATTTTTCCTGCCAGAACTGCGAAGTCGAGGAGGCGCGGGTTGCGGATGCTGGTGGTATCGTGATCCGGCCCAAATTCTCCATCGGTGAATTTGGCTGGGTGACCCTGTGTCAGGATACTGAGGGTAATATGTTTGGTCTTAGCTCTATGGAGTAGGTGGGTTTGGGCTGAGTCAGTCAACGTCAATGCTGCCCCGGACTTGATCAGGGGTCTTGTTGAGCGTGTTGAAAAGTGAGGCCCCGGGTCAAGCCCGGGGCAGCATTGGATTGGGTTCAACTGGTTAGCGCAGCACCAGTTTTGGTGAAATCACGTCCATACCCAATGCCTGACCCACTGCGAAATAGGTGAGCTGGCCAGCGTGGGTGTTTAGCCCCTCTGCCAGATGCGGGTCATCGATGCAGGCCTGTTTCCAGCCCTTGTTGGCGATGGCCATGAAAAACGGCATCGTGGCGTTACCCAGCGCGATGGTAGAGGTGCGGGCAACGGCGCCGGGCATATTGGCGACGCAGTAGTGCACCACATCATCAACGATATAGATCGGGTCGTCATGGGTGGTGGCGCGGGCGGTTTCAAAGCATCCGCCCTGATCGATGGCGACATCCACGATGGCTGCGCCGGGTTTCATGCCCTTGATCTGCTCGGCTGAGATCAATTTTGGTGCGGCGGCACCCGGTACAAGAACCGCGCCGATGACCAGATCAGCGGCAAAGGCTTCTTCTTCGGTCGCATCCTTGCTGGCGTAGCGGGTTTTAACCCGGCCGCCGAAAACCTCATCGAGATAGCGCATGCGAGGCAGGGACATGTCCAGGATGGTGACATCTGCGCCCATGCCCGCAGCGACCTTGGCCGCATTTGCACCCACGACGCCGCCGCCGATTACCGCGACTTTGGAGGGAGAAACGCCGGGGACGCCGCCCATCAAAACACCACGTCCGCCGTTTGCCTTTTGCAGGGTCCAGGCCCCGACCTGTGGTGCGAGGCGCCCGGCAACTTCGGACATTGGGGCCAGCAGGGGCAGGCCGCCATTACGGTCTGTCACTGTTTCATAGGCAATGGCGGTGCAGCCTGATTCCAGCAGGTCTTTGGTCTGTGCGGGGTCCGGGGCCAGATGGAGGTATGTGAACAAGATTTGCCCCTCGCGCAGCATCTTGCGCTCACCCGGTTGGGGTTCTTTTACCTTCACGATCATGTCTGCTTCGGCAAAGATCTGTTCGGCTGTGTCGATAATTGCCGCGCCAGCATCAACATAGGCCTGATCAGGGAAGCCAGCGCCGGTGCCGGCGCCCGCCTCTATCATCACATCATGACCGGAGGCTGTCGCCTCCCGCACCGCAGCGGGGGTTAAACCGACGCGATATTCCTGATTCTTTATCTCTTTCGGGCAGCCGATACGCATGATCATCACCTGTCGTTTTGCGTTATGGATACTGAAACTGTGCATCAAATTTAGGGGTGAGTGCTTGCAAAGACCTGTGAACTGCGCGCAGTGTCTGCACAGTTTCTGCGAAAACAGGGGGCTTGGCTGATGAATTCTTCGAAAAACTTGGACCGTATCGATCAGAGCATCCTGAAAGAGTTGCAACAGGCGGGAAGATTAACCAATGCGGAGCTGGCAGAGCGGGTGAACCTTAGCGCCTCTGCCTGTCATCGCCGGGTTAGGCGATTGGAGCAGGATGGCGTTATTCGCGACTAT
This sequence comes from Pikeienuella sp., assembly GCA_049600095.1. Taxonomy (GTDB): domain Bacteria; phylum Pseudomonadota; class Alphaproteobacteria; order Rhodobacterales; family Rhodobacteraceae; genus Pikeienuella. The sequence goes on from JBMYPG010000004.1 coordinate 12,174, forward strand.
GTTGCGCTGCTGGACCCAAAGGCGGTTGGCAGGGGGGCGACGGTGTTTGTTGAGGTTACGCTGTCGGGCCAATCTGATGAGGTTTTGGATGCGTTTGAAAACGCCGTGAGCAAGGCACCGGATGTGCTGGAATGCTATTTAATGGCGGGGACGGCTGATTACCTGTTGAAGGTGGCGGCGCAGGATTCCGATGATTTTGGCCGCATACATCGCCAATACCTAACCCGCCTGCCCGGTGTGGCGCAGATGCGCAGCAGTTTTTCATTGCGGACAGTATTTGGCACGACGGCTTTGCCGTTGGGGTAATCTAGTTTCCGCCGATCCAGCGCTGGATTTCTGCTGCTTGCAGCGAATCTGCCTGCCTGCTTTGTGAGGCGGCGAGGCGGCTTAGGAACAGGCGTTGAGCCTCACAGAAGGATTCACGGTTCGGCGAATCTGAGTAATTCAACGCCTCAGCCAAATTGGGGCTTAAATTTTCGGATATCCAAGTGGTACGCCCCTGCGCGCTGGCCTGTACAACGCGTGCGTCCATATCTGCCCGCATGGTTCGCGAGATCAGATCAACCAAAAAGGGTTCTTTCTGTTCATTCGCCACACCCATCCATGCCCAGCTTCGAAATTTTTCCGGTGGCGTTCCAAGAAACGCGCGCGATGCATAGGTGGCACAGTTTTTCGCGCCAATCTCTGATTCCAATGTTGTCAAAAGGCGGATGCGGTCGGAAATGATCCTGACCCTTTCAAAACGGCTTAGATAGCTTGCCCGCTTAGACAAGGACGCGCGCAAACGTGCCCGCTCAACAGAAAGCGCGGTATGGTCCATTTCCTGACGACGCGAAGACGATTCCGCCACATGCGCCACGAGTTCATTAAAGCTTTCGGGGGTTGCGGTTTTTACAGCCTGCAGCCACGCATCCTCATGTGATGCTGTCCGAAAATCTGTTTGAAATTCATCATGATCATAATCGGATGATCTACCTAAAGAAGGCGTACTGGTTAGGTAAGCAGCAGCAGCTATGCCGCCTGCAACCAGTAATAACATTGACAAAGCCGTTTTAGTTGTTTGCGGCACCCGCCCAATCACCTTTAGGTTCTACTTCAATATTGACCAATAGTTAACATTAACTATGGTATTATCAAAATACCTCAAATTGCAGTATTAGTCACATTGCTCGCAAATGTTTCGAGTAGCGTTAATTAATTTGACCATGTTACTAACTGCTGCATGGTCGAACCAGTACACAATACACAGTCATTAAATACACGGTCCCTAAACACACGGGCCCGAATTCGCCGATTATCAGCCGCCGCAGCGAATCGCATTGCCGCTGGTGAAGTGATCGAGCGGCCAGCCGCGGCTGTGAAGGAGCTGGTGGAGAATGCCGTTGATGCCGGTGCGCGGCGGATAGACATTGCGTTTGCTGATGGCGGCAAAACGCTGATCCGGGTTTCTGATGATGGCGACGGGATGACGGCCGAGGAATTGCCGCTGGCGCTGGAACGACATGCGACATCGAAAATTGATGGTTCTGACCTGTTGAACATTCGTACCTTTGGGTTTCGCGGGGAGGCATTGCCGTCGATGGCGGCGGTTGCGCGAATGAGGATCACCAGCCGGGCACGCGAAGAAGATGCAGCCTGGGTGATTGAGGCACGGGGCGGCGATATTGATGCACCTAAGCCAGCGGGGCGGGGTGCGGGCACTGAAGTAGAGCTGCGGGATTTGTTTTATGCCACGCCAGCGCGATTAAAGTTCCTGAAATCTGACCGGGCAGAAGCGCAGGCCATTGCTGAAACGGTCAAACGGATTGCGATGGCGAAACCTGACGTCGGGTTCACTTTGATTGATGTCAGCGCCGGATCACCAAAGAAAGTGTTTAACGCGGAAGCCGAGGCGGGCGATCTGTTTGATTCCCGGCTGGCGCGACTGCGGCGCATCATTGGTGCAGGGTTTGCAGAAAACGCCCTGCCAATTGACGCAGAACGAGACGGGCTGCGGCTGACCGGGTGGGCGGCTTTGCCGACCTATTCACGCGGGTCGGCCCGGCAGCAATTCCTGTTCGTGAATGGCCGCCCGGTGCGAGACAAGGTGATGATTGGGGCGCTGAAGGGTGCCTATGCTGATTTTCTACACCGTGAACGCCACCCGGCGGCGGCATTGTTTTTTGACTGCGACCCAGAGCGGGTGGATGTGAACGTTCACCCCGCCAAAACCGAAGTTCGGTTTCGCGAGGCTGGCGCAGCGCGGGGGTTGATCGTATCGGCCATTCGCCATGCATTGGCTGAGGCCGGGCATCGTGCATCAACCACCGTGGCATCGGAAACGCTGGCGGCGTTTTCACCCGGCCCTTTGGGCGAGACGCAGCCGATGCAGCGCCCGCTTCAGTATCAGGGTGACTATGCCCGGTCTGACTTTTCTCGGCCAAGTGCGGGAATGGCGGAGGCTTCGTTTACCTATCAGGCACCGATTGTTGATCAGCCATCCGGGTATAGCAACGAGAGCTTTGATGCGCCCTCTGCCCGCCCTGATTTGCCCGATGAAACGCCAACTTCTCATCCTTTGGGCGCGGCGCGGGCGCAGGTGCATGAGAATTATGTAATTGCCCAGACAGACGACGGCATGATCATCGTTGACCAACACGCGGCACACGAACGTTTGGTCTATGAACGCTTCAAGCGCGCGTTGGCGGACAAGGGTGCCGCGGGGCAGGCATTGCTTGCCCCCGAAGTCATCGAAATGTCGGTTGAGGACGCGGAACGGGTGTTGGAAGTTGCGCCTGAGCTGGCACCACTGGGTCTGGTCATTGAACCATTTGGTGGTGGTGCCGTTTGTGTGCGCGAAACCCCGGCCATTTTGGGGCCTTGTGACCCCGCCGCATTGATCCGCGATGTGGCGGATGAGTTGGGCGAAGGTGTGCAGACGCAAAGCGTTACTGAAAAGATCGAAGCGATTCTGAGCCGCATGGCCTGCCATGGTTCGGTCCGCTCAGGGCGACGTTTGAACCCGGCAGAGATGAATGCGCTGTTGCGGGAAATGGAGGCAACGCCCCATTCCGGCCAGTGCAACCATGGTCGGCCTACGTATGTAGAGCTGAAGCTGGCTGACATCGAAAAACTGTTTGGGCGGCGATAGGCCGGATTATCCTTTTATCGCCAGGTAAATCTTGCAGTTGTTTCAATTCCGCATAGCGTGGGCATCGATGATGTGGCGGAGGGTTGATGATGAAACTGTTTATGGCTGGTTTGGCGACGGAGACGAATTCATTTTCGCCCATTCCCACAGGCGTTTTAGCCTTTGAAGATGCTTTTGTGCATCGGAATGCCACTTCGGTAGAGCCAAATCTGTTCTCCGCGCCGCTTCATGAATGGCGACGGATGGCGGGGGAGTTGGGATGGGATGTGGTTGAGGGGTTATGTGCCTTTGCCCAGCCCGCGGGAACGACGGTTCGGGCTGCTTATGAGGGGTATCGTGATGATATTCTAAGCGATTTGGCCGATGCAGCGCCGGATGTAGTGTTGTTTTCCCTACATGGGGCGATGATTGCCGAAGGGTATGAGGATTGCGAGGGTGATCTGGTGCGACGGGCACGGGAATTGGCCCCGAATGCCGTTATTGGCGTTGAGATTGACCCCCATAACCATCTGACTGAGATGATGCTGGAGGCTGCGGACCTGATCATTTGCTACAAAGAATACCCGCATACAGACAGCCCCGACCGGGCGCGCGAGTTGTTTACGCTGGCCGCTGACACAGTTGCTGGACGGATCAAACCAGTGATGCGGGATTATGATTGCCGCATGATTACGATGTTTCATACCACGCGATCACCGATGCGGGAATTTGTCGATGATATGATGGCCAACGAAGGGCGCGATGGTGTTCTGTCGTTGTCATTGGCGCATGGCTTCCCTTGGGGCGATTGCCCGCGCGTTGGGGCGCGGATGTTGGCGATAACAGATGGGGATGCTGGTGCAGCCTCTGCCATTGCCCAGAGTTATAGTGAGAGGCTGTGGGCGTTGCGCGATCAGTTTGCTCCCGATTGGCCGGATATTGGCGGCGCGTTAGATCATGTGGCCGCGGCACCCGCGCACCCCGTTGTGGTTGCCGATTTTGCCGATAATGCGGGTGGTGGAGCATCGGCGGATTCTACCTTTGTGCTGCAAGAGGTTTTGCGCCGGGGGCTGTCAGATATCGCAATTGGCATTTTCTGGGACCCGATTGTCGTGCGCATGTGTCTTGACGTTGGTATTGGTGGCCAGATGCAGGTGCGATTGGGCGGCAAGGTTGGGCCGATGTCCGGTGATCCGGTGGACCTGACCGTTACAATCCGCGCCATTCGAGAAGGCATGCACCAGTTTATGGGCGATACCCAAATGGAGATGGGAACCGGCGTGTGGCTGGAGGCTGATGGTGTTCATATGGTGGTGAATGATAAGCGCACGCAGGCATTTCACCCGATCTGCTTTACCGATTTGGGCATCGACCTGGCCGCGATGAAGGCGGTCGTGGTGAAATCATCGCAACATTTCCACGCCGGATTCGCACCCATCGCCGCAGAAGTCATTTACATCGCCGGGCCGGGGGCGATCACGCCGGACTACGCGAATATTCCGTACACGCGGCGGGATGGGAATTATTGGCCGAAAGTTGAGAACCCGTTTGGTTAGGGCTGTCTCCGATTTCTGTGACGTCCCGAGGCGTTGCCCGGGATGATCTGGAAGTTTACTGCGTAACAACCAGTCGATAACCATTGTCGCGGGTGCTTTGGGTCAGGACGTTGCCATAGCGGCGGTTCCATTCCCCGGATTTTAGGTCGGCTTCCAGCCTTGCCAGCTCTGCCGTTATGTCTCCGATGGCCCAGAATGACGATATTGCGGCGCGGATGCGGGGGTCTAGGTAGGCTGCGGGGCGACGCCAATAGGCGCTTAGGAAACCGTCGGTGCAGTCATGTGCGATGGGGACTGGCGCGATGTCGACCGGCCCGAGCCATTCTTGGTAACGGGACATGATGGGCATTTGGGCGTCATCCAACGTTGCGAGCTGTGGAAAGTAGTCAAGCAGCCAGAAATCTCGAAAGCTGGGGTCATAGGTGAGGATGGCGATCGGGCCACGGGTGACCCGGCGCATTTCGGACAGTCCTTTTGGCTGATCAGACCAATGATGGATTGTTAGCACCGCCATCGCTGCATCAAAGGTATTGTCTGCGAAGGGCAGATCCTCAGCACTCGCCTGCACCACCGGGGCGGCTGTTGCGCTGCGCTGGCTGATCATCTCAGCCGAAGGTTCAACGGCGGTGACTTGCCGGTCAGGTGGTTCATAAGACCCGGTACCAGCACCGACATTCAGCACGGTTTTTGCACAGCCCAGCGCCCGCCAGATCATCGCCTCTATCTGAGGGTCCGGTTGCCTGAGGTTCGCGTAGTTAACGCCTATCGTATCGTAGATGGCTCCCATACCCGCTGTGTATCATGGGTTAATGGTGAGACCTACGGTTCAGACGGCCGGAGAGCCTATGTTTCTAATCGAAACTTGGGTGGGTCGGCCAGATCCAGCTTTGATCGTACATCTTCGAGGAACCATACGGCCTGCATACTTTGTTCAAAGTCGCGATCAAGTTGGGCAAAGTCCTGCTGCACGACGGCATCAGCCTGCGCCAATAATTATCCGCTTATTTCGGTTAAGGCGATCTCTACCCGGCGCTCATCCTCGGCGTTTCGTTCGCGGGTGAGCCCAAACTCTGCCATTTTTTAGGCAAAGGGGAAAGCGTGTTGGATTTGACGCCAGCGCGGACAGACAAGTCAGAAACCGTTGGTGGGCCGGTATCTTTCGACGCATTTAGGTTGACACATTTTTGGTAAATCAGGCCGTTTTTAGCGATCGTCGCTTAGTAGAACCGCCCAGATGCGCGGTTCTTTGCATAGGGGTTGTGAAATCAATTTGTAAATCGTGACAATGGGTCAGTTAAGTGGTTGTTGCAGCGTCGAACCAACCGATTAGATAGGCTTGCCCGTCTCTTTCCTTAAGGTAGGCATCCGAAACTTCGGTTAACTTAGACAACGCGTTGATCAGTTTAGCGCCGTCCGGCCCGTAAGGCATAAGCATCTTCGAGCGGGGTGCAGGATCATCTTTATCAGGGATTGTGATATCCCAATGCTCACCCGAATCGACTATGTCAATCAGTCTGAAAGCGGCATTCCCGTTTTGCTCTATCGTGATTTTAGAAACACCTGATGTACGGTCACCCAATTGTTTCAATGACAGTTCTGAGAATAGTGACAGGTGGAAGGGCGGGGTAACCGCAGGCGATGACCCTTTTGCCACGTGGGTCATAAAGTTTGTCATGTGCGGAACCATCACAACCAGCTTCCCACCTGGATTTAGGAGCTTCACATAATCCTCTATGATCGCCCGTGGATTCGGGACATGTTCTAGCATCATAATCATAGAAATCACATCGAACCGAGCCCCGGACTTTTGAATATCAGCAGCGCTATTGGCTTCAAGTGAAATATGGTCCCCAAACAGGGTTTGCGCGATTTCAAGCGAAGCGGAATTCAGCTCATTCAGAGAAACATCCCAACCCGGGTAGGCTTGAGCCACAAGGCTGCACAACACGCCAACTCCACCGCCTACATCCAGCCAAGTCCCTTCTGATCGACCGGCTACCGCCTTTTCAGCAAGCGCTAGCAAATCCTCTTTCGGTGCAGAAAAAGGCATGTCTTTGCTGCCATTTTCAAGCAGCGGTTTTTCATAAAACTCACGTACGTTGGAATAATATGCCCCGTCATAAAGGCCGGTCAAAACATGTTCTGGTGGATAAGGGTTCACTAAAACAAACGCACAGTCGGCACATAAATCATGTGCAAAACCATGTTTGGAAAACGCGTACCGCAGCGTGCTGCCGCCACAACAAGGGCAAGCCTCATGAGACGGCCACGCATCAGGATATCCACCCTCAATGACACAGATCTTTTCAATCTCTTCGCGCAGTGTTTTAGGGCGAGCAGAGATGTCAGTGAGAGGTATATGCGGTTTCATTTCAGCCCCAATTTTCAACTTACCAAAACATAAAAAATTTCCTTCTATGCCTTCTTAACAGTTGAGATACCACTTGGGCGAGCATATTTGGAAAAAACATCCCCCGGCCTGTTCAGCCAAAAGCAGTAGTACAATGTTGAGAACTTCAGCAGGCTTAAACACGTTTTTCTCGCGAGTTAGCGTCAGGTAATGCTACGCGAGTCATCACATCATAGAAGCCTAAGTTTCAATCGTTTGTGGCCTTACAGTTCTCGTTGATAATTTCGAGCGTTTTTCATTGGTATCATAGAATTTCTTGTTCATTTTTGTTGCCAATATCAACCGTTTCCAACTGCACGAATATTTTTTGAAACGCGGATTTCATGACCCCTACCGCGTAAGCGGCACAAGGGGTTGGTTGGACTATGACCGTTTCAAACTGTCTTTTGTCCCTTCGGGTTTCCTTTTTATTGCAGGAGGTTGGGCAGTCGCGTGACGATAAAAGGCAGTTGGAAAGGAATTTTTGAAATTGCAGAGCGCCTGCCAAATCATCGCACTAGTACGAGCGCCTGGCTGTTTGGGGATCGAAATTGTAAATTACATCCATAACGTAGGGTATTTTAGTCAAATCAGTTTACGAATTGGCCTTAGGCTATGTGAGTTCCGCAAGTATCTGCTCTTCAGTTTGCAGCCAGTTGTGAAAAACACAGAAGCCTTGGCCTGTGCTTGTCCCGTAGTTGCAATGCTTCTCGTAAATTGAAAACGCTCTAGTGAACGCTGACCGGCTGTAGTTCATGCTGACGGGCGGCCATGAAGGCGAGGTCGCGATCAGGGGCGAGGCCGATGCGGTTGCCGGCTGCGTCATGGATGCCATAGAGCGCATCTACTGGTGCATCATCTGGGATCTCGTCGTTTCGCAGAGGACGCACATAAACGATTTGGCCTGCTTCGATGGCGACTTTTGTTTCGGCTTCGTCGGTGTTGATGTCGTCAATGTTATCTTCGGTGGTCATCTTAATCCTCCTTAGGATAAGCGAGGGGGCATTATGTAATCAGGATGTATTCGGGTTGGTTAACCGCCGATTTTAATCTTGCGAATAACCGTTTCCGGTAGTGCCCGGTCGAGGTCGATGTGCAGCAGGCCATTTTTCAGGTCCGCGCCTGTCACCTCTACGCCATCGGCCAGTACGAATTGGCGCTGAAACTGACGAGCGGCGATGCCACGGTGCAGAAACACGCGGTTTTCTTCGACTTCCGCCTGTTTGCCGCGCACAACGAGTTGGCTGTCTTCGACGGTGATTGACAGATCTTCCTCTCCAAACCCGGCAACAGCGAGCGTAATGCGATAGGCGTTCTCACCACATTGCTCGATATTATAGGGGGGGTATCCGTCGGAGCCCTTTTGCGTGCGCTCAACCAAACGGTCTAGCTGCTCAAAACCCAGCATATAGGGGTGCGATGCGAATGATACGCGAGTCATATTCTTTGTCCTTGCTACAAGCGACGATACATGCCGACCCTGAAAAGGCATCGGCATGTAAATTGAATATGGGTAGGTTTAGGGCTCAACGCAAGATGGCAGCTATTTTTTGAACCTATTGGGAATAGCCCTGATACCCCGAATTGGTGCAACTGATCATCATAATGCCATTATCTCCATGGGTGAGAGTCCAGTCCCACTTTGCGGTTCCGGTTTCCTCTGTACGCCAATTACAGCCCGGCAAAACCTCTTGGCTGGTGCCGCATTGGCCGCTTGAGGAATTCTCTTGGCAATCCTCGCCTGCGCCTGCATTGAGAAGAGATTGGCAGTTTTGGTCAATACTAAACACCATCGAAGTGGGCAGGCAGAGCGTGTTGCCAATATTCTTTGGTGTGCTGGTTGACTTGTCGCTTACTTGACAACCGTATCCGTTGTCTTGGCTGGTTGAGCAGGAATGAAAATTTGCCAATGCATCTGAAGTACGGAAGCCAGTCCCGATACTATTGTTTTGGAAATTTGAGTTGGTAACGCTGGCTTTGACATCCACTGAATCTGCAAGCCCAATCCCGCCGGTCAACAGTACAGTGGCGCAGGCGAGCTGCCAAATAGAACTACGCATATCATTCTCCTATGGTTGTTTATTTTGCAATTTAGATTCGTTAAAGATTATTAACAGTCATTAAACTGGCGTCTAAAGTGCAGGATTACACCACTGCCACTTTTCAAGCTGAAACCCGAAATGTTGCAATGAACGCCGCCTACCCTTTCAAGCATCGGCGGAGCGGCCTATAAGCAGCGTAAGTTTATAGGAGACGCACGTGCCCACATTACGTACAGCAACAGCCGCCCGCCAAACGGCGGAAACCGCGATTTCGGTTGAGATCAACCTCGACGGAACTGGTGTTTATGACAACCAGACCGGCGTTGGTTTTTTTGACCATATGCTGGACCAGTTGGCGCGCCATGCGTTGATTGACATGAAGGTGCGGGCAACCGGTGATTATCATATTGATGACCATCATACTGTCGAGGACACAGGCATTCTGCTGGGTAAAGCGCTGGCGGAGGCGATGGGCGATAAACGTGGGATCGTGCGTTATGGTTCTTGTTACCTGCCGATGGATGAATGCCTGACCCGCGCGGCGCTGGACCTGTCGGGCCGCCCGTTTCTGGTGTGGAATGTGGATTTTACTGCGCAGAAAATCGGGGCCTTTGATACGGAGCTGGTGCGTGAGTTCTTTACCGCGCTGGCGATGAATTCGGGCATGACCCTACATGTTGAAACGCTGTATGGTGTGAACAGCCATCATATTGCTGAGACTTGCTTTAAGGCCGTCGCGCGGGCGCTGCGTGATGCGTTGGAGACTGACCCACGCAAGGCTGATGCGATTCCTTCGACCAAGGGCACTTTGACTGAATGAGGGTGACTGAATGACTGTAGCAATCATTGACTACGGGTCTGGCAACCTGCGATCGGCTGAGAAAGCCTTTCAGCGCATGTCAGGCGAAACCACCGGCGAGGAAATCGTCCTGACCAGCGATGCAGAGGTTGTGCGCCAGGCTGACCGGATCGTATTGCCGGGCGTTGGTGCCTTTGCCGACTGCCGCGCTGGATTGGACGCAGCAGAGGGCATGGTCGAAGTGTTGGAGGAGCGCGCACATAAGGGCGGTGTTCCCTTCCTCGGGATTTGTGTTGGCATGCAACTAATGGCGACTGTTGGCCGTGAGCACGGCGATACCCCCGGTTTGGACTGGATCCCGGGTGAAGTCATTCGCCTATCACCCAATGATGAAGGGCTGAAAATCCCCCATATGGGATGGAATGAGCTGACAGTTGCGGATGGCACGGGCGAACCTCACCCGCTGTTTGATGGAATCGAAGGCGGCGCACATGCCTATTTCGTACATTCCTATCATTTCCGCCCTCGCGAGCCATATCACCGGCTAGCCCATACCGCTTATGGCGAGATGGTGACGGCTGCCGTCGGGCGGGCCAATTTGGTGGGCACGCAGTTTCACCCAGAGAAAAGCCAAGAAACCGGGCTGCGGTTGATTGGTAATTTTTTGCGGTGGGTACCTTAAGACGGGCTGTTCCACCGTTTTGGCGGACGGTCAACTGCGGATTCGGCACGCTTTCGGTACATAGATTGCTATGTGCTGATCCTGCAATTTTGGTGGCTTTCTATCGGGTAGTTTGTGAACGACTGACGTGCTATTGTCGCGCATGCCAACAATTCAGGAACATTACGCACAATTCATAGCTGCCCCGCGGGATTTTCTGTCTCGGCATGCGGTAAAAACACGGTTGTCCGGCGGCGAATCGACCGGTGAAAAAAGTGTGTATTTTACCTGCCTGGAGCAGGCTGAAGATAACCCTGACGTAGACTTTGCCATCCTACCGGAGGGCGCGCCGGAAATCAGTGCGATGGAAATACGGGTCTATTTTATTGGTACTACGCCATATGCCGCCGTCGAGAGAAACACGTTTCTTCCTTGTGGGCAGGCACCAAACCCTTTCGCCATTCCACCAGGCGCACCCTATGATCTAGTCGTCACATCTACCCTTACTGGCTGTACGATCGCCCATGTGTTGAACAACCCGGCTGGGCCATTACTTTGTCATGTGCAGCCTACTGGCAAGATGAGCGGTCTACAGCTTCAACACGCATTACAACGTCCACGCCGGATAATGGCGGAAAGCAACATTCCGCCAGATTTTTTCGGGCGGGAGGACTTTAGAGTGGGTACTGCCAATGTGATCGGCGTGAAAGAGAATGGGAGGTGGTGTTTTTACGTTCAATACTGCGCTGGAAACTACAGTATTCCAAGCTCGGTCAGTTCGCTAAAATCCTCACCCAGATCAATGGCACGCCAACTGTGGGGCTCAATACAAAGTTTCACATGAAACGGGCCCCGTCTGTTATGTTGAGCTTTGCGTAACCGTTTTCTCGCTTACCGCGCTTGGACGCGGTGACAATCCCTCTAGTGCGGTAAGGTCATAGGTCAGCGGTATGATCGGGCTAAGGGCATGGGTTACATTGGAAAGCGGTATGCCGGCATTCGCATAAACGGTGACTACATCCATCAACTGCCAGCGTAATACCATCACCGGTTCGCTAGTATCATTCGTTACCCTATCGGACACATAAGTTGAACGTTCGGTCGATACTGTTACCTGCTGAGAAACGCTGGCGGAAACATTCAAGCTGGCATTTATGCTGGCCGAAGCTGCGCCCCAGCCAGCCCCAGCAGATGCACCTACCGAACTGGATACCGATGCTTCGGCCGATGATGTCGCCTGTCTGCCTGAGGTAATCGTATAGCTGGTTTCGCGTGCTTCACCCGGCGTGAGGGCATAGCTATCCCCTTGAACTTCCCAATACTGTTCGCGCGTGATGCAGTTACCATTATTGTCACCATTGTCACCGGTCACTTCCCCGCATGAAACAAGCACAGATGGGGAATTCGGTGGTATGGGCCGGTCTGTAAACGGCTGCGGAATGCGCCCGATGTCATTAGGTTCTACAAACCATTTTGGTCCAAGGTTTATCCCGGTCCAGCCTGCATTCATGTTAGCAGCCATAAAAAACGCACCGCTATATGCGTTCGTCCATACAATGATGTCGCCAGCTTGGATATCGATATAAGTAACGTCAGCGCCGCCATCGACCTGCCCGATCAATTGTCGCTGACCATTCGAGGTGAGGCGATAGCCCAGCAAAGGAATTGGCAATTTATTATTCACCAACACATTGTAATTATCGCCAGTTGGATTTGAGGCTGCCGTTCCGTCCAGAACCTGTTGATAAAGACCATTCATTTGAACCTCCCGCAATCCTAAGTAAATTTATTATATAAGGTTTACCCCGGAAGGTGGAATTTGAACACCTCTGTTATGGGTTTCGCCACAAAGTTATCAGTCTCTGTAAACGACCGATAAATGACGAAGGCTGAGAAGCTTACTCTGAATTGGATGATGGAGCTATTGTGACCAGAGCGCAGTGTCTGGGTGAAACTGTGACCATGCGAACCAGAATGATTGGTGGCTGCCCAGGTCAGCGCCGTCTGTATCAACGGCTCTGATGCCGCCGGCATCGATTTGCAGTTTGACGTTCTCAAATTCTACTTTCGCCCCATCTCTTAAAGCTAGAAAAGCGATGCTCCGCTGAAAGGCAATTGGTTTGCCCGATGCTGTTACGACGCCAATGATGTCTTCGTGAACTGGCAATCTTGGGTCAACGTCGCCAACAGGGAAAATTGGGCCGTTCGCGTCCCGGCCATTTCGAAAATCAAAATCTCGACCGAGGGCGTGCTCTTCTATCAGCACCGTCGTCTCAGGATGTTCCTGTTTCCACGTTCCCCAATCAGTTGTGACGACGGTGGCTTGTTTTAACTGGAGGTTCTTGTCGGCAAGCGGCCCAGTTACAGCGCGGCCAAGAAACGTATCAAACACCGAATAGGTGTTCACATCATACATAACTTTGTTGGACCGAATAAGCAGGCCTGATGTGCGCAAGACCAGGCGTTCGATGCCGGTGGGTAGTTGATCTGTAAAATAGGCCTGAGCCGCACCGCATAACGTGCAATAGGGAATGCCAAGATCGCGACCGCCCAAAGTATCATTCACCATCTCACGCACTTCCATGATGCGTCGCGGATAGGCCCGGTATTCACCGTTCACTTCGATACCAAAAACAATGTCATCATCGTCAAGCCAGGTGGCCTCTTCGGCACTGCTGACTTCGGGGTTATCAATGGCGGGAATGCAATTGCATCGCTTGTTGGTCTGGTCATATGGCCGGTCGTCGATGTTCACGCCGCCCCAAGACACGAGGCGCCAGTCAATGTCGCCTTCGACAAATATCCTTTCCCAGCCCGGTACAAACTGAGTGAATATTGCGCGTTTGGTTTGAAGGTAGCCGGGGTACGAAGGAACATCCCAGGCGATGAGGTGATCAGTCGTTTCATGCCATCGCTGCGGGGTTTTGAACTTAATGTTTAGTAGTTTGGAGGCAGCATTCGCCAGCGCATCATCAAATTCCTGCCGCCACGTAAAACGCATCATATCGCTGATGATCCACGCCAATCGCGGATCGCCAGAGTCTGCAATTTGTTGCAGAGCGATTGATTGATCGCGCCCCCAAGAAGATTGCGCAAGGCTGTCGACAAAAACGACCCGAACAGCGTCTTGCATCTGAACGCTCAATTCACCAGTCGGAATTGCAGGGGGGTGGCCAAACTCCGCCGTTACATAGTCCGGCAAGGGTTCGGTTTGCTGAGTAAGGGCCGGTTCGGGCCGCAGAAGTGAGAGGGCAACGAGCGAAGCCACGAAGAAGGCGCGGAGAGAAATTCCTTTTGCTGAAATCATCAAAGTGCCTTTCCCATTGCTGTTGCGGGGCAGTTTGGGTTGTGAACTCGTATCTAACCAATCACATTTGCAATAGTCTTCAGTGAACGACCCAAAAGACCAGATGCATGTTCCAAAGAAAAACCCCCGCAACGTTGCCGTTGCGGGGGTTTTTGGTGGAGCCAGGGGGAATCGAACCCCCGACCTCTTGCATGCCATGCAAGCGCTCTCCCATCTGAGCTATGGCCCCAAAACCGAGTGACGCGTTTGCGCCGCTTTGGACGGCGCTTGTCTAGGGCGGGATGGCGGTTGTTTCAAGTAGAAAATCGCGCCGCGCCTTAGGTTACGTCAGGTTTCTTCGTCGCCCGATCCGGTGGGTTTAAAGTCACCCAGATCTTCGTCGTCACCATCTGTGTCCAGCAACGCATCGTCAACGACGTTTTCTTCGTCATCATCGCTGTCATCGGCCAGATCGGTGCCGTCATCGGCGGCTTCTACTTCATCGAGGCTGATCTCATCACCGTCATCCACCAAATCTTCGTCGGTGTCTGCTGCGGTTGCCTCTGCAATCTTTGCAGCTTTGGCTTTTTCAGCCGCCTGCACAGACACATAGGTTTCGCCGCACTTCGGGCATACAGCCGGTTCGCGGGCAAGATCATAGTAGCGGACACCGCATGCGCCGCAGAGACGTTTTACGCCCCATTCAGATTTAGGCATTCAGACCCCCAGAAGGACAGTCATTCGAAAGGAAGCCGCCGCATGCCACAACTTTGGCAACTAGTCAAAAGGTAAAGGCAATTAAGTGTTGATTGTTAAGCATTGCAATGTAGTCATATCAGCGCTGCACGCGTGCTGCGTGTGCGAAATAAACTTGCGGCACCGCAGCAAAATGAGTAAACAGGCACACTTGTTAAGCCGCGCGCGTAATGCGGGGCACCAGAAAAGCGGAGCCTTTGCATGCTGTATCACGCCTATGAGCTTACCCACGCCGCAATTACCCCATTCCGAACGGCTGCCAAGCTTGGCGTGAAATCTCTGCGTGATCCGATGAATCCGTTTTCAAGCACTTATGGCGCGCGATCAACCGCGGCTGCCTTTGAGATGTTTGTTTTGGCCACGCGCCGTTACGGCAAACCTGAATTTGGTATTGATTCGGTCGAAGTTGACGGCGTTGAAACGCCCATCGTCGAAGAAACACCGCTGGTTCTGCCATTTGGTGATTTGTTGCATTTCCGCCGTGACAGCATTGCAGCCGATAAACGGAGTGATCAGCCGGTTCTGATCGTTGCGCCAATGTCAGGCCATTTCGCAACCCTGCTGCGTGGCACCGTTAAGGCGATGTTGCCGGAGCATGACGTTTATATCACCGATTGGACAGACGCCCGCGACATTCCGATGTCAGAAGGTCGTTTCGATCTGAGCGATTACATCGACTACATTCAGCAATACTGCGCGTTCTTATACAAACGTCATGGTGAACGCCCTGCGGTTTTGGCCGTTTGTCAGCCCGGTGTACCAGTTATGGCGTCAACTGCGTTGATGGCTGAAGATAATGCGCCGGAGCGCCCTGCATCAGTTACACTGATGGGCAGCCCAATTGATGTGAGCAAAAACCCGACAGAGCCAAATGTTCTGGCCACAGATCGCCCGCTGAGCTGGTTTGAAAAGAACGTCATATCGACGGTTCCTTTCCCCAACGCTGGTGTGATGCGCCCGGTTTACCCCGGCTTCCTACAACTTTCCGGGTTCATGTCGATGAATATGGACCGTCATGTCGACGCTCATGTGAATCACTATAACGACCTGATCAAAGGAGATGGTGACAGTGCAGCAGCGCATCGTGAGTTTTATGATGAGTATCTGGCGGTTATGGATCTGACAGCAGAATATTATCTGGAAACGATTGATGTCGTGTTCCAGAGAATGTGCCTGCCAAAGGGTGAAATGATGTACCGCGGCAACCGCCTGGTTCGCCCGGATGCCATCAAAGACGTCGCGCTGATGACTGTTGAAGGCGAAAAAGACGATATTACTGGCATCGGCCAGACCCGCGCTGCGCATGCATTGTGCACAAACCTGCCAGACAGCATGAAATTGCATTTTGAGCAGGAAAAAGTTGGCCACTACGGTGTTTTCAACGGCAGCCGCTGGCGTGAGAGCATTCAGCCACGTGTTGCAGCGTTTTTTGCTGAGAACCGCGATGGTGTTGAAGTTAAACCAAAAGCGAAACCGGTTAAGGCAAAACCAGCCAAGGCTGTTGCTGAGAAAAAGGCTGCGCCTGCTAAGGTTGCCGCTAAGCCAATAGCAAAGCCTGCGGCTGCTAAAGCGGTCAAGGCAAAAGCGGCGAAAACAGCAAAACCCGCTGCAAAAGCCAAGCCAGTTGCTGAAGCGAAGCCGATGGAAACTAAAGCTGCTGCGGTGAAAGCCACACCTGCAAAGACTGTTTCTGAAAAACCAACGGCAAAACCGACCGTTGTTAAGGCAGCACCTAAAAAGCCTGCTGCGAAAGCCGCCACTAAACCAGTTGCGCCAAAAACAGCACCTAAGCCTGCTGCAGAGGCTTCTGCACCCGTCGCGGAAACGCCGAAAGCCAAGTCCGTTGAGGCCAAAGCTGCGCCAATCACGCCTAAATCTGACGTAGTGCACTGAACTGCTGATGGCAGAGCTGCTGCATCTGGATGATCCAAAGGTGACAGTGGCTCTTCGTCGGTCTGCGCAGGCCAAACGGTTGACGCTGACGGTGCCCCAAAATGGCGACGCTCCGCGTGTGACTGCACCGCCGGGTGTCAGCCTTGCAGACATTCGTATGTTTTTGATGCGCCAGTCGGATTGGCTGAGCGCCGCAATAGACCGCGCACCAGATGCAATTATCGTTTCGCCGGGCGCTGTAATCCCGGTTGAGGGACGTATGCTGCGCATCGTTCACCAATCTGGCCCCCGCCGCCCGCCAGTAATCAACGAAGGTGAGTTGGTTTTATCCGGTGCTGCCGCCTCTGCCAAAACCGTACAAGTGTGGTTGCGAGAGCGGGCACGGGCCGAAGTCACCGCGATTGCCACCGATTGCGCCACTAAATTGGGCGCAAAAGTTGGGCGGGTGACGATGCGCGATACCAAGGGGCAATGGGGTGCTTGTACTGGTCGCGGCGATCTAAGCTTTTCCTGGCGTTTGGCCATGGCCCCGCCGTCGGTACTGGATTATGTGGCCGCGCATGAGGCCGCGCACCTGTTGGAAATGAACCATGGGCCGAAATTTTGGGCTTTGGTTGAACGGCTGCGCCCGCATTGGCGGAATGAGCGCAATTGGCTGCGCCAGCATGGCGGCGGTTTGCATCGGTATCGGTTTTCAGCAGAATAGGCCCTGATCATTCAGGAGCCTTAAAATGCCTCATCTAAACGGAAAAACTGCAGTCATCACTGGTGCCAGCCAAGGCATCGGGGCCGCAACAGCGCGGGAGTTTGCCAAACGTGGTTGCGCCGTAGTGCTGGCCGCCCGATCAACAGATGCGATTGATGCGCTGGCGGCTGAGATTAAAGCCGGGGGCGGGCAAGCCATTGCGATTAGATGCGATGTTAGCCGGGTAGAAGATGTTCAGGCAGCGGTTGATGCAGCCATTAACAGCTTTGGAGGCCTGGATTTTCTGGTGAACAATGCGGGCACAATTGACCCGATTGCTCGGCTAGATGAGGCCGACCCTGCCGAATGGGGCGCTGCGATTGATACGAACCTGAAGGGCGTTTTCTATGGCCTGCGCGCTGCGATGCCGGTGATGAGGGCTCAGGGGTCAGGTGTAATTGTGAATGTAAGCTCCGGTGCTGCCACTAGCCCGCTTGAGGGGTGGAGCTCTTACTGCGCTGGCAAGGCCGGGGCATTGATGCTGACCCGTTCTGCCGCGAAAGAGTTGGAAGGGACGAATGTTCGTGTGGTGGGCCTTAGCCCCGGTACGGTGGCGACGGAAATGCAGGTGGTCATCAAGGCATCGGGCATTAATCCGGTCAGTCAGCTTGACCCATCCGTCCACATCCCCGCCGATTGGCCCGCGCTGGCGCTGGCGTGGCTATGCGGCCCGGATGCTGCGGAGTTCAACGGTGTTGATGTCTCTCTACGCGATGAAGACATCCGACAACGCATTGGCCTGACCTAAACGGAACAGGCCGCACTAATTAAAGCGCGGCCTGCTCATCATCTTTATCGCAAAAATACTCAAAAACCCGCCCGTCAGGGCGTGCTAGCATTTTCAGCCCAAGTAACCTTCGCTTTTGGCCCAATGCATCGTCGCGTCCAGCGCTGATTCGATAGGCGCGAGCAGGGCCTCTAGTTCATCAGATGTGATGGTCATCGGTGGGCAGAAGGCCAGTGTGTCGCCGATGGCGCGTAGGATAACGCCGTGCTTGAGCAATTCATTGGCCAGATAAGGCCCGACTTTGCCCGGTGCAGCGAAGGTCGCGGCGGTTGCTTTGTCTGGCGATAGTTCCAGCCCACCCATCAGGCCAGAGAATCGTGCTTCGCCGACCAGCGGGTGATCGGATAACGCGGTCAGACGCTCAGCAAACATTGGCGACAGTGATTGTACATGGCCAAGAATGTTGCGCTTTTCATAGATTTCCAGCGTTTTCACGCCGACAGCACAGCCGAGCGGGTGACCACCATAGGTGAAGCCGTGGCCCAAAACGCCAATTTCGCCTGAGTTGGCTTCGATTGCCTCCGCCATATCCTGATTGATGGCGACAGCCGACAGTGGCGCGTAGCCGGAGGTGAGCTGTTTAGCCATTGAGATCGAAGTTGGATTCATGCCGTAAGTTTCGGCACCAAAGTTGGAACCTGTACGGCCAAAACCACAGATCACTTCGTCGTCGATCATCAGCACATCATGACGTTCAAGAACGGCATTGATCGCCTCAAAATATCCCTCGGGCGGGGTGATGACGCCGCCGGCACCCATGACAGGTTCGGCGATAAAGGCTGCAACGGTGTCTGGACCCTCACGGATGATCAATTCATCCAGTTCAGCAGCGAGACGGGCAGAGAATTCAAGCTCTGATTCGCCATCTTTGGCTTCGCGCCAGAAATGCGGTGTGCCGGTGTGGAGGATGCGGTCGACGGGAAGGTCAAAATCGCGGTGGTTATTCACCAGACCGGTCAGAGAACCTGAAACGATGGTGACGCCGTGGTAACCCTTGACCCGGCTGATGATCTTTTTCTTTTCCGGTTTGCCGCGTGCGTTGTTGTAATACCAGACCAGTTTGATCTGGGTATCATTCGCCTCTGACCCAGATGACTGGTAAATCACCTTGGACATTGGAACCGGGGCCATGTCTTTGATTTTCTCGGCCAATTCGATGGCGGGCTCATACGACCGGCCGCCGAATAGGTGATAATAAGGTAGTTTGCCGAGCTGTTCGCGGGCAGCCTCGATCAATTCTTCGTCGCCAAAGCCCAGCCCAGCGCACCAGAGGCCAGCCATGCCTTCGATAAACCGGTTGCCCTGTTCGTCAAACACATACACGCCTTCGCCGCTTTCGATCACATGTGGCCCGGCCTTACGGTGGGCGACGGCATTCGTATAGGGGTGAAGCAATGCTTCTACATCGCGCGCCTGAGCATTGCTGAGCGGTCCGCCGTCCATGATCCTGTTCCTTTGGTTGAGAGTATTCGTTTCAACCTTTTGATCAAAAGTATGGCGGGTACGCAAGTGATTTGAATATATGGCTGCGCGACAGAAAGGCATTGGAGCGCCACATACTGCGGTACTGTCCCACCCGTTCGGGGCTTTATGCTTCAGGTCTGGTTAAGTGGAGGGTTTACTTTGTTGCAGAGCGTCCAAAAGCCACCGCATAGATGATCGCTTCGTCTTCGCCTGAAAAAGAGAAAATCCCGTTAAGGATGCTGTCATAGTAGCCTCCTAAGCAAAGGCTCGACAGGTTCATCTCTTCGGCAGTCAAACACAGGTTTTGTGCTGTATGCCCTGCCTCTAACAGGGCATACCGATAGCCGCGAGGGCCATATTTTGTCTGGGTACGTTCGAATACAGCCCCCAGACAAATGACGAACGGTGCGTATTCGACAAACTGCCAGGTCAGAAAAGCGTTGTTTGCGGCGGGTTCCCAATCGTCGGTAGTTAGCAACTCCAGCTCATCACCGATGGCATCATAGTGGTACACGCCTTTGGGCAGGCCCTCTACATTACGGACAAGAACATAAAGCTCTAGCGGGTAAAGCCCGCCAGCTGACGGTGTCGATCGGCGAAGAATTTTCTGATCCTTGGCATGTGGGTCGGGGCTGAGAGCCATGTAGCCGGCGCGCAACACTGCTGCGAGTTCGGTCAGAGGAAGTGGTGAATCCTGAAATGCCCGCACGGACCGCCGTGACATCGCAAGTTCGTTGACTGGGCCTGCCGTTGTAGGCGGTAAGGCCACGCGATCTGCATTTGGATAGCTTTTTGATTTCTGAGCGAACGGCGCGCTTTGTTTTGCTTGCTCATTCAGCCATGGTTCGGAGTTCAGATGGAACAGTCGTGAAAGGCTGGTTGTGTCGTTAACATCATTGCTCATCGATCAGGCCAATGGATGAGGGCATTGGTTGAGCTCCGCTTCGGACAGCGGCATCTTTCTCAATCCCCAAGTTACGGGTGCCTCATATAGGCGTGTACCGCCAAGGCGGCCTTCAGCGAACCCAAAGTGAATAGGTTGAAATCCGGTCATGATCACCCGAACGACTTTTGGGCCCAGTTCAGCAAAATCAGCTGCTGTTATATCTGCATATGCCACCCGCGATCCGCATTTTGTGGCAGATTCAATAAGAGCAACCAAAGCATCCTGTGTTGAGAAACAATCGGGGCGAGGAAGATCGCCGAGGTCACATTCAGCGTTTGTTTGGGTCAGGAAATCAAACTCGGCTGCATGTTCGGGCATGAGGTGAAAGAGGATATGGTCATCAATTGTCCTGACAGATTCATATCCAGTCAGCCGGGTTTTATAGTCATTCCCATGTGCACGAGAGGCTGCACCGGGTTTGAGCTGGCACAGTTCCAATACTGCTTTATCCACCGCTGTCACCGGATCAAGGTCGCAGCCTAGTCCAATTACCCGAAAGGCGCTTTCGTCATCAGGGTTCTCTGCAATTGCCATAACGACGGTCGCGGCTTGATCCGTCGCAAGCGATAATAGTCGCACTGACACACCAAATTTTTCGTATTGGCGGATAATCTGGGCTGCGTTGCACCCTTGCTGCGGGGTTTTTATCTTTGTGGTGGGCAGGCGATTTAGCCATGTGATCATGAATGCATCGCGTTCGATAACTTCGTAAATTCCGCTGAGAATCGCGTCGGGCAGGTTTTTGCCCGCGCCCAAACCGTTTGATGTGACGGCTGTAAAGTGGTCTTCAACCCTAGCATAAGGGCTCACCTGATAGACTAGGGCAGCGGGCAATTCTACGGGCGTATTGGACGGAAACTCCGTTCCGCTGATCCAATAGTCAGGTTCGTTTATTGACCATTTCCGGTATGGTACAGAGGTGCCATATTGGTGGTCGGAATAGAGAACACAATCTGTGGGTAAGATGGCCGTATCGGAAGCTGGGCCAAAACGAACGCGCTGATTATCCCAATGAACTGCCGAATAGCGTTCAAGAGCCTCGCCCAATGCCGAAAGTTTTGCCTGTGTTTCGGTTAGGCCCTTACCACCTGCCAATCGCATCGCCAGCGGGGTATTTCTATAGTCATAATGGGTGAGTGTCGCATTCCAAAGATAGGGTGGGCAGGGTTCAGCTGGTGCCCGGCCTTGGGGTGCCAATTCGGTGACAAGGCCGCAGCGTTTGCTGACCAACGCATTGATCAGCCGTTCTGCATCAGCTTGGTCCGTCATGCTTGGGCCGCTGAGGTGTTGCTGCATCCGGGGCAACCGGGTTTACGCAAGACCGTATGTTTCTCTGTCCGCAGTCCCGGTAGTTCGACCAATAGGAAGCGCCCGGTTAGGTTTGGCGGGCCAATTTCAGTAAGCCAAGTCAATGCCTCGGCCGAAAGCATACCGCCAACGATGTCGGCTGATGCGGACAGGTTTTCCCGGCGTCCTGACAAATCAGTCTGGAGGGAATCGAGCTGCGATTCGAGGGCAAAACGTGATTGGGGATTTGCTGAAGCTGCGATCTCTCTTAACCGCCAGCACATATAGCAAGGGCCATCGGCGGTCTGGGGAAAACCGGGGCCGACAATCAATTGTGATCCCTCCAGGGAAGCTGCGATCCAGCGGATTCCGGCTTGCCGACAGGCTGAATTCAGTTTTAGCGCAAGATTAAGTTCGCCGGATTCGAGGCAGCATAAGACCAGCGATGCGTCTTTGATAAGCGGAGCAATAGCCGCCGCATCAGGTGGTCGTGAAGCATGGCTGGTTAGTTTGGTTGAGGTGCCTTCTTGCTGAAGTGCGGCAATCAAAACCTCTGCTCTGTTTTTTCCGACATCATCCTGCCGATAAAGAGCTGAGAAGAATCTGTCGACCGGCGTAACATCCGTTGGGTCAATAATCGTGATGCCGCCAACACCAGCCGAAACCAATGAACGGGCAGCGACCGCGCCGTGAGCACCAGCACCAAATATTACCACATGCGCATCAACTAATTTCTGTTGGGCAGCGCGGCCATCTGGGGCGGTTTCGGAAAACCATCCAAGTTGCGGGTTCAAATTCATCGTCCTATCCCGGTCAGATTCAGTATCCCCCTCAACAACAACACCTTGTGCTGCCAGAAAGTTGAGAGAGGCGGAGACTTCATCTTTTTTAAAAACATGGGCCACTTTTTCGCAGATTTCATCGATCGTATGCTGACCGGAAAGTAGGGGGACCACCTCTTCCTCAAACTCTTTGAAAGATTTACCTTTTAGGGTAAAGCTGCGCCGCCATGACGCCAGTCGAAAGACCTCTTCTCCATTGGCATTCGGAGGCTCTGTCCAGTGCAAAAAGAGGTCTGGCATCAGAGGTCTATTTATAGGCATTGGTTATCAACCTGACTTCGCTGATGTCTGCACTGCAGTTGGCAGGAATATCCCTATGTTCAATTCTGCGCCATTGCATCGAATAGTTGGGTGAGTTGCAGAAGAAAATATGAACAGGTCCAACGTTAATGACCTGCGCGAGCAATACCCGCACAGGTCCTTGGTCAATTTATCCAGCAGATGTCTGTTGGTTATTTGTCGTGGTCATCGTCCGCTGCAAAACAAGCACCGGGGGCTGCGCTGAAACAAGCACCAGGGGTTGCGTTGAAGCACGCGCCAGGGGCCGCATTGAAGCATGCGCCGGGGGCTGCGTTGAAGCACGCGCCGGGGGCTGCGTTGAAGCACGCACCGGGGGCTGCGCAGAAACAAGCACCGGGGGCCGCGTTGAAACACGCACCGGGGGCTGCGTTGAAACACGCGCCGGGAGCGGTTGTTGCGAAGCAAGCACCTAGTGTCGACGCTACTTTGTGATAAGCAGCCATTTCTTCTTCGCTAACGCCCGCTCCAGCCAATTTGTCTTCTAGGTCGGAGACGCGCATCTCTAAGCTTTTGTCTGGGGATTTTTCAGTCATTTCATTTCCAATAATAGGTTCTTTGCGCGTTAAACGGTTGCATGGATCGGGATTGTCGTCAAACGTCAATAGGGCTTTGTCTAGTTGCAGTTTGTATTTTGTACACTGGTTACTTGAGGCACGAATGGACCGTTTAAACTAACTTCCGGCGATATAACTGGTTTTTGGTTCAAACCGTGTGCTAACGTTATTGACGGGGATGCTGGGGCAACCCGCAAAAGTACGAGTATATAACGGTGCCAATTAGAAGTTCGACTTATTTTCGGGCGATGGCATCTTTGGGGGGATTGGGCTGGAATGCCAAGGATAGACACTTGGTTGGCTGATATCGGCCTAGAGAAATATATAACAGTCTTTGAAGACGCGGAAATTGACTTTGATGTATTGTCAGAGCTGGTTGAAGATGACCTCAAAGAGCTGGATCTACCTTTGGGACCTCGTCGGAAAATCTGGGGTGCCATTTCGCGATTGGCCCATTCAAAGGCGAAAGAAAAAAATAATTTAAACGCACCATCTGCAAATCAAGATGTCCCTGCCGAACGTCGCCACTTAACGGTGATGTTTGTCGATTTGGTTGGGTCAACCGCGTTGTCAACGCGCCTTGATGCTGAAGACATGCGAAAGCTGATCGCAGAGTTCCAGTCCGAGATTGCATTTGTCGTTGATGAATTCAATGGTTTCGTTGCCCAGTTTTTGGGTGATGGGGTCATGTGTTATTTTGGGTGGCCTCATGCCAGCGAGGATGACACCCAGCGGGCAGTACGTGCTGGTTTAAAGATTATCGATACAATCAAACGGCAATCTGCGCCTGATGGAGAGGCGCTGGCCGTACGTGTTGGCGTGGCGACCGGTGTTGTGATTGTTGGCGATTTGATGATGAAGGGTGCCGCCCAAGAAGCGGCAGCCGTTGGCGAAACCACCAATCTCGCGGCTCGGTTACAGGGAGTTGCTGGCCCGAACAGATTGGTTGTATCCAGCAATGCCCGATCTTTGTTAGGTGCCGCGTTTGAGCTGGAATCCATCGGCAAGCAACAGCTCAAGGGGATCGGTAGTGCGGTCGAGGCATTTATTGTTAGTAGCGAAACCGCAGTTGAAAGCCGGTTTGCGGCCCGAAGGCCGGTAGCATTAACGCCAATTGTTGGGCGTGATCGAGAAATTGGTCAGGTGCTGCGTCGTTGGTCACTTGCCCAATCAGGGCAAGGGCAGATGATTTTGCTGCGGGGTGAAGCTGGTATCGGCAAATCGCGCGTTGTTCAGACCATCACTGATGCTATCGCTTCTGACAGTCATTCTCGTGTGACTTATCAATGTTCGCCCTATCATACAGAAAGCGCATTTTACCCATTTACCCGTCAGATAAGTTATACGGCTGGTTTTGCTGCTGATGACACAGCAGAACAACGAATTGCAAAGATGGAAGCCTCGATCATCGGCGATAACAAAACCCGTGCCAGAATGGCGCTGCTGTTGGGCATCGATGGGACAGACAGATACGGAGAGATTGACGAAACACCTGCCCAGCAACGTTTGCAAATGATGCAGGCGCTGCTTAAGCAACTTGTTGCGCGGTCAGAGAATGAACCACTATTGCTGGTCTTTGAAGACTTGCATTGGATTGATCCAACATCGCTTGAATTACTTGAGCTTGTCTTGAAAGCGTTGCCCGAGCAAAAAATTATGGTTCTTGCCACCGCGCGCCCGTCATTCGACCATGATTTCGTGGATTGTCCTTCGGTGGTCGAGGTGATGCTTAAGCGGCTGGACCCGAAGATGACTTTTACCATCGCATCCAAAATGGCCGGCGGAAAGACCTTGCCAGAGGAAATTGTGGATATCATCGCCCGCCGGACGGACGGTGTGCCGCTATTTGTCGAAGAACTTACCAAGTCGATCCTTGAGTCTGGCTCTTTGCAGGAAGATGGTGACAGCTATGTGGTAAAAGGTGCTGTTAGCGAC
This sequence comes from Pikeienuella sp., assembly GCA_049600095.1. Classification (GTDB taxonomy): domain Bacteria; phylum Pseudomonadota; class Alphaproteobacteria; order Rhodobacterales; family Rhodobacteraceae; genus Pikeienuella. The sequence goes on from JBMYPG010000004.1 coordinate 37,525, forward strand.
ATTGCTATACCCGCAACTTTGCATGACAGTTTGATGGCACGGTTGGACCGATTAGGCCCAATTAAGGAAATTGCTCAGATTGCGGCATGTATGGGGCGCGAATTTAGCCATCGACTGATCGCTCAGGTTTCTGACCTTCCTGGGCGAAGGCTTGAAAATGCGCTTGAACAACTTTTAGCGGCGGAATTGATCCATCGACACGGCACAGAGCCGCTGATTAGTTATTCATTTAAGCACGCATTGGTCCGTGATGCAGCTTATGATGGATTGTTAAAAGAACGGCGAATATTGTTTCACCGGCGGATTTTGTCGGCATTGGAAACTGAACCTGATGCGGCACCGGAGCTTTTGGCCACTCATGCCGAAACAGCCCAACTAACCGACAGGGCAATTGAATTGTGGGAAGCCGCGGGAAAAGCGGCCATCGGCCGCCCCGCGTTTAAGGAAGCCGAAGCGCATTTACGTCGGGCGATTCTGTTAAATGCAATCAGAATCGATGCCGGAGACAAGGGCGCGATTTCTGCCGGAGTAGCGCTTAGGGTTCAACTTTTCGTCGCGCTGTCGCCGGGGATTGGCCTTTGGGCTGACGAAACGGTTGCTGTGTTGGAAGAAGCACTGGCGCTGGCCGACAAAGCTGGCGAGAGCCCATTCAAAGCAGATATTGTTTATGGGCTGGTGCTAAGTTCCTATTTTCGAGGGAGCCTGAAAGACTGCCTAGCCCGATCTCATGATCTAGTCGATCTTGCTTATGAATCCGGTGATGTTGCGCAATTGGTGATCGCTAAGCGGATGACCGGCATAGTGCAATTAACGATGGGGCGGTTTTCCGATGCTAATCTATATCTGACTGAAGCAGCTGAATTATGCGATCAGATTGCTGATTTGGATCTTGCCGCTCGTTTTGGTCATGATCCGATTGTGGCCTTGAAAATCTACCAGTCTTTAAACGTGACCTTCCAAGGGAAAACCGTACTCGGTGATGCGTTCCGGCAAACAGCAGAGAACCGCGCACAAGATATAGCGCATACAAATACGAGCGCGGCAATGTTGGGCCTTGCTTTGATTCGGGATCAAGTCGCCAACGATGTTGAAGCGGAAAAGGTTCACCTAGGTATTCTCCAGAACTTGGTCAAGGAGCACGGTATCACCGCTTCTCACCTTTGGGCAGAGGTTGCCGCGGCGTTGCTTCAGCTTGCTGAGGGCGACTTAGAAGGTGCCGCTTCCTATCGAGAGGCGGAAGCAACGATGCTGGCTGCAAATGTTCGCCTCTTAGTGTCGGGAAGCCGAGTTTTGGCAGCACGTCGGGCGCTTGCGATTGGTTTGGTTAATGACGCAAGAGAGTTTGCGAGCGGCGTTCTGCCGATGATGAATGCAACCGGTGAGAAAAGCTGGTTAGCTGAATATCATCGGCTGTGCGCAACTTTCGCTATTCGTGAGGAAAACTACACCGTCGCCGAAGCGGAGCTTAAGACCGCTATTGAATGCGCTAGAAAGTGTTGTGGAGCACTTTGGGAGCTGCGTGCAGCAATCGACCTTGCCCGTTTGTATGCACAATTGGATCGTAAGCAGGACGCAATAGCTACAATCAGCCCGATTTATGAAAAAATTGGCAAGGGAGACTGCTTAAAAGAAATGGCGGCCGCTTCTGAGTTAATAGACGAACTAAACACGGTTTGAACTTTTTTGACCTGAGCGATAATGCATCGCTTAGCGCGAAGAGATCTTTCCAATTCGACTACGTATAACCGCTCAGATCGAAGTACGGGCCTTAGATATTCAGCGTTGCTTCCAGATACAGCTCTGTCGCTTTCACAAGCTGTTCCACCTCAACAAATTCGTCAATTGTATGGGCCTGCACCAGATGGCCGGGGCCGCAGACGATGCAGGGGAAGCCCATGTTTGGGGCGTCTGTGCTGGCGGGGAATGCGGTCACTTCGGGGTTGGTGCCGGTGGTTTTTGCGGCTTTTACGATGGCTTTTACCACTCGTGAATCTGCTGGCACATCCAGTGGTGGGGCGTCCAGATTTGGTGGGCCGACCTCTGCCCGGAAGTTTGGGATTTCTTCCGCCAATGGGGCGAGGAGGTCGCGGTAGGTTTGCAGGATGCTTTCCTTAGTCTCGCCCGGCAGATAGCGGCGGTCGACCTCTAGTTCACATTGGTCCGGGATCGCCGAAGAAATCATGCCGCCTGAGATGACGTTCATCGAAAACCGGCCCTCGCCGCATAGCGGATGGGACGGGCCTTTGGTGCGAATGTCATTGTTGTGGCCGGAAAGGCGGGTGATGACTGCGCCCATATGTTCAACTGCATTCACGCCGTTTTCGGGGCCAGAGGAATGAACCGCCTTGCCATAAGTGGTGATTTTATTGGTCATCTGGCCCTTGTGGGCGATGCAAATGTCGAGCGACGTAGGCTCGCCTATGATGCCAAAATCTGCGTGCGGGCCGTTGGAGCCCCAGTCTTTGGACCCAATCATTAGGTGTTCTTCGTCGCACACCGCCCCGATGTAGAGATCACCGGGCAGGGTTTGGCCTGATTCCTGAAGCAGGCGCACGACCTCCAGATAACAGGCCAATGCTGCCTTCATATCGACAGCGCCACGGCCATAGACACGGCCGTCTTTTAGGTGGGCGTCGTGGGCATTGGCATAGCCTTCGACGCCGACCGTATCCATGTGGCCTGCAAACATGAGCGACGGGCCGGTGCCGGTGCCTTTCAGCTTGCCCCAGACATTGGGGCGACCCGGCACGACTTCGCGGCTGTCGGTTTCGAGGCCCAGCGCCTTTAGTTTGGTCAGGTAATAATCCGCAAATTCCTGTTCCCGATGACCGGGCGAGGCTGGTTCATCCACGGGATTAATGCTGCGGATGGAGACCATTTCGATGAGGTCGGCGACCAAACGGTCAGTGTTGGGCGTTGGCATTTGTAAGGGCCTTGTGCGCGGATGTTGTTGTGTAAGTCTTATCGGCGCATGCGGCGGTCGGCTAGGGCGTTTTCCGACCGATTTGAACCAGCTTGATCGGAAAACGCTCTGGCGTTTGTTTTGGAGGCTGCTGTGCCTTTACATTTGACCCAATATGGCCAGCTCAGTTGTGTTCAACTAGGTATCCGTACAGCTTCACATAGTGCCAATCGATCCCCGTTAGAGCGCCCGCTTGTACAGGCGGTGTCGTATTACCATCGTTGAAATAGGTAAGCGTCGCGCAAAGCTCTTCTCCATGAACGTATAGAATACCTGACTGCATTGATTGCCGGCCGGTCAGGAGACCACGCCACGATTTTTCATAACCTACATGGTGGGTGAAATAATCACTGTGATTACGACGGCCATTGCTTGAAATTTCGACCTGCAAATATCCGCCAGGGTCCATTTGTTTGCTGCTACCCAGTTTCCAGGCAATATCGGTCACGATTAGGGCGGCACCCTCTGGAATAATCTCTTTCCAATCTCGCTGTTTCCCTCTTGGCATTGTCTGTGTAACGCGCTCAAAATTAAAGTTGATGCTAGTGTCTAAGAATCCCTCTCGCCTATCCAAGTTAGCGGGATAGCCGCAGCTACCATCACCGTGCCGCGCGTCCTCAGAAAACTTAACATAGCTTGATAATTCTACGTGCTGGCTGGCTTGAACATTGGGTGCACCAGCAACCTGGGCCAGCGCCGAAGACGTAACGGCAAGAAACGAGGCGACTGCCAGCGAACAATATTGGATCAGGTGTTTTTTAAACATAAGTGACGATTTCCCATTTGCAGCTAATGTCTGACCGTAGCTGACCAAAATCGGAACGTTCAAGTATATTGTACACTTCTCAAGCGTGGTTGATTGAACAGTATGCTTCGCTTGGCAGCTTACTCAGTCGCCTGAACTGGCGATGCAATTAGCAAATCGCGCCTTGGCGTGATGCTGCCAAGCTTTGGATTAACCCCGGGCTAGTTGATCCATGCGGCGGGCCAAAGTCAGGTCCAATTCAGTCAGGCCCTTAGCGCTGTAGGTTGTCAGGATAACAACGACTTCGCCGTAGTTGTTCGTCCATTCCGGGTGATGATCCATCTTTTCGGCCCATAGGGCGCTGGCGCTCATCCAGCGCCATGCTTCGATGAAGTTCTTAAACCGGTAGGTTTTGGTGATGGCATCCCGGCCTTCTACCATGCCCCAACCTGCCATTTGCAAAACGGGTAGGGCGCTTACGCGATCTTCGGCGCTTAATTTGTCGGCCATGCTATTCCCCCTTATCTGATGAGCCGCCTTGTTGTTCCTTTTTAAAAGGTTGGCGGGTCAGCAGGAATTCGATTTCTTCGTCCACTGCGGCACGTTCTCGGCCCAGATAATCATCGATAGCAGCACGAAAACCCGGGTCTGGGATGTAGTGTAACGAGTATGTTGGTGTCGGCAAATAGCCGCGTGCGAGTTTATGGGACCCCTGCGCGCCTGCCTCTACCCGTTTCAGGCCCAGCGCCAGCGCGGCGTCAATGGCCTGATAATAGCAGCATTCGAAGTGTAGAAACGGGTGATGTTCGGTACAGCCCCAATAGCGGCCAAACAATGTATCGCGACCAATGACATTCAGTGCGCCCGCCACCCAGCGGCCCTGATGGCGGCAAAGGATGAGGAGCATATGTTCACGGAGGCGTTCCTGGGCGAGGTTGAAAAACTCGCGGGTGAGGTACGGGCGGCCCCATTTGCGCATGCCGGTGTCCTGATAGAACTCCCAAAACGCATCCCAATGTTCGAGCTCGATGTCATCGCCGGTTAGGTGGACAATTTCGATTCCATTCTCAACAGCGCCAGCGCGTTCGCGGCGAACCTGTTTGCGTTTGCGGCTGGCAAGGCTGCTTAGGAAATCGTTGAAATCGGCGTAATTGTTGTTTTCCCAGTGGAATTGCTGGTCCTGGCGTTGGAGCAAGCCAACGTCGCCGCCCCTGTCCCATTCGTCTTTTGTGCAAAAGGTGATGTGGGCCGATGACAGTTTGTTAGCTTCGGCAAGTCGGCTCATCCCCTCAATAAGGGCGAGGTCTGCGCCTTCGGGGGCGTCAGGGGCGGTGAGCAAGCGGCGCCCGGTGGCCGGGGTGAAGGGGACGGCGCAGGTTAGCTTTGGGTAATATTCGCCGCCTGCCCGTTCCCACGCGTGGGCCCAGTTGTGGTCAAAGACATATTCGCCCTGACTGTGGCCCTTGGCATAGAGCGGCATGACCGCCACGATTTTGCTGTCAGCAGAGGCGACGAGGTGGCGGGGAACCCAGCCAGTTTGCGGGCCGACGCTGCCGCTATCCTCCAATGCCTTTAGGAATTCATGGGTGGTAAAGGGGTTGATCGGGCGACCATCTGTAATTTCGGGGCAGGCGCAGCGGTTCCAATCCTCGGCTGCTATATCGTCCATGCCGCCGAGCACGTCGATTGTGAACATGGCCTCGGTCACGGTTGCCCACCCGTTGGCAGGTAGCCTTCGAAGGTGATGTTATCAGCGACCTCACGGGCTGCTTTTTCTTCTGCCTCTGACCGGACAGTCCAACACAACACGGGCAGGCCGGATGCTTTGACCGCTGCGATGGCGGGGGAGGTTAGGTCTTTGATATAGTGAGAGGTGAAGCTGGCACCCAATACGGGTAAGTCATCGAGTTTAGCCAATTCGGCCCGACGCTGGGCGGGTACGAATGCCCAGTCTTCCTGCCAAAACGGGTCGCTGACACGCCCGCGAGGGATATGGGGCGCGGCAGTGGCACAGGCGGCGACTGAGTGTGGGTTGAAGGACATGAGCGCGACGGGGCCGTTGTAGCCTGATAGCGTATTCGCCACCTTCCCCTCTAACACGCCGTCAACGGGGCCGAGTGCGCCGTGTTGGTCTTTGATTTCGATCAGCAGAGGCACGCGCCCGGCGACCATTTCCAACACTTCGCCCAAGGGCGGCGGGCCGTCAGGTCCATCGGTCAGAGGGATCGCCGTAACCTCTGCTAGCGGCAAGGTGCGGACATAGACATCGTGCGCAGCCAGTCGTTTCATGTTGTAGTCATGAAAGACCAACGGTTGGTCATCGGCGGTTTGCTGAATGTCGATTTCGATCCCGTAACCGGCATCAATGGCCGCCATAATGGCGGCGCGAGAGTTTTCAATCACTCCTGCATCGCGATTATGCAGCCCGCGATGTGTCAGCGGACTGGTTAGAAATGCTGGATCTAATGGGGCCTTATTCGCGGTCATGCGATTTGAAAGATGCCTTCAACCTCTACCGCTACGCCCAGCGGCAGTGATGAACAGCCTACGGCTGCTCGGGCATGGGCCGCTTTATCGCCGAATACTTCGCCCATAAAGTCAGAGGCACCATTGATAACCATCGGGTGCTGGGTGAAATCCTGTGTGGAATTGACGAAGCCACCCAATTTCACCACCCGCACAACGCGGTCGAGGTCGCCACCGCAGGCGGCATTTAGCTGTGCGATCAGGTTCAATGCACAGACTTTGGCAGCGCGCTGGCCATCCTCAACTGACATATCATCGCCAAGCTTGCCGATGATCAGATCGTCGCCATCCTTGGCAATCTGGCCAGAGATGTAGACCATATCGCCAATTTGAACATATGGGACATAGTTTGCGGCTGGTGCAGGGGCGGCGGGGATGGTTTCGCCTAGTTCAGTGATACGTGCTGCGATTTGGCCGGTCATCATGTGATCCTTTGAGAGAATGATTTGCTGCCCGCACCATGCATTGAGAATTGTCAGACGAAAAGATGGAAAGCGACCGCTGGCATAGATTTAGATTTCACACTAACGTTGAGATGAATGCGGCAGAACAGGTCCATTGGGCCATCTGGGAGGACATCAGCGATGACACCTGTAATCGAAGCCTTTTTTCATGAGCCGACGAACACGGTTTGCTATGTCATTTCGTGCGCAGAGACCAAGGCCTGTGCCATTATAGATAGCTGCTTGGATTATGACATGGCGGCGGGGCGGACTTCTACCACTCATGCTGATGGGGTTTTGGCTTATATCGCTGATCAGGGTTTGAGCGTTGCGTGGATATTGGAAAGCCATGTCCATGCAGACCATCTGTCCGCCGCGCCCTATCTGCGTGATCAGGTGGGTGGGAATGTTGCCATTGGAGCGCGGATTACTGAAGTTCAGCATACCTTTGGCCAGATTTATAATGCTGAGCAGGGGTTTAAGCGCGATGGATCGCAGTTTGATCATCTGTTTCAGGATGGCGAAGAATTTAAGATCGGTGCGTTAACCGCTGAATATTTGTCCACCCCCGGTCATACGCCCGCTTGTGGATCATATCGGGTGGAGGAGAATATCTTTGTCGGGGATACGCTGTTTATGCCCGATTTCGGAACGGCCCGCTGTGATTTCCCCGGTGGCGATGCGCGCACATTGTATCAGTCTATTCGCCGGATTTTGGACCATCATCCGCAGACGACCTTGTGGATTTGCCATGATTACAAGGCACCGGGCCGGGATGAGTTCGCATGGCGTACCACGGTTGGTGCCCAGCGCGAAGCCAACCCCCATGTGCGCGATGGCATTAGTGAGGACGATTTCGTGGCGATGCGCGAGGCTAAGGATGCCACGCTGGGTACACCCAAGCTGTTGATCCCATCCATTCAGGTGAACATGCGGGCGGGCGATATGCCGCCGGCGGATGATAATGGCACTGTATATTTGAAAGTGCCGGTGAATGTGATCGGGGGGTAAGCCCTAATGGGCCGTTTTTAGGTATTTATTGACCAAAGATGAGATGGCATTGATGTATCCCTGAATTCATCAAAAATTTTGGCACAAATGTCTTTTGGCGGTCTTGTCGTTCGTCATGTTTATGAAAGCGCTGTTGCTTTCATTGATATGATTGGAAAACGCGATGGAGATTGAGATCACGGCAACCTATGCCGCCGCGATTGGCATTCTGACTGCCGGGTTGGGCTTTGCCACCGTTATCAAACGCGCCAAAACGGGCATTTCCTGGGGGGATGGTGGCGATTTTGGGCTGCAACGGGCGATACGGGCGCATGGTAATCTGACCGAATATGCACCGGTGTTCCTGATTATCCTGTTTTTGCTGGAAAATGCCGGGGCCTCCGCAACCTGGTTGCATGGCTTGGGGGTTGCTTTTGTTTTTGGGCGGCTGGTTTCGGCGCTGTATTTCTGGGTGGCTCAGAAATTCATTCTGCGGGTTATCGCGCTGTGGGGCGCGGTTTTGCCGATCATCGTTGGGTCGGTTGTTTTGCTAATCGGCACCTAGTGATTTAGCGTCATCAAAAGGAGCATGAAGATGCGGTACACATTTTTACTATACACAGACCCAGCCGATATTGCGGACCGGACAGAGGCCGATTGGGAAGCTGAAAAGCAAATCTATGGTGCCTATATCGGTGCGCTGCGCGAAGCTGGTGTATTTGTTGACACTGATTGGCTGTTGCCCGTGCACACCGCAACGACAGTTACGCTGAAAGGCGGAGAGCGGCGCGTTCAGGATGGGCCCTTTGCCGATACCAAGGAAACATTGGGTGGGTATTTCGTGGTGGAGGTGCCTGATCTGGATGCGGCGATGGTTTGGGCCGAAAAATGCCCTGCTGCGAAATCTGGAAAGGTCGAAATCCGGGCCTCGGCCCTGGACGGCTTATGAGCGAAGCTTCCCGCGTTGCTGAGGTAACGGCGCGGGAATCCTATGGGCGTATTCTTGCCTATCTGGCGGCGCGCACCCATGACATTGCATTGGCGGAGGATGCGTTGGCCGATGCATTTGCCAAAGCATTGAGCAAATGGCCGGAAACAGGTGTTCCGGCGAACCCGGATGGGTGGTTGCTGACGGTTGCGCGTAACCGGCTGACGGATGCGCAGCGGCGGGCGGGGAAATTTCCCACGGATAGTGAAATGCCGGATGAGCTTATGCAAGAAGGTGATGAACGGCCTTTTGGGGATCAAAGACTGGCATTGATGATGGTTTGCGCTCATCCAGCGATAGCAGCTGATTTGCATACACCTTTGATGTTGCAGACGGTTTTGGGGATTGAGGCAAAAGTTATCGCGGCGCTGTTCCTGACCTCTCCTGCTGCTTTGTCAAAACGGTTGGTGCGGGCGAAGGCCAAGGTGCGGGATGCTGGTATTCCCTTTCACCTTCCCGATGCGGATCAACTGCCCCAACGAAGCGGCGCGATTATGGAGGCAATTTATGCGCTGCATGCGCATGACTGGTTGGACCCGGCTGATGGCATGGGTGAGGAGGCGTTGTATTTGGCCAGCCTAGCGGCCCGGTTGATGGCTGATAATGCGGAGGTTCTGGGGCTGTTGGCCCTGATCGCATTTAGCCATGCCCGCCGAGATGCGCGGATTGTTGATGGGGTTTTGGCGCCAACGGAAATGCAGGATGTCGCGCTGTGGGATGATGGGTTGATCCGCTTTGGCCATCGTCAGTTGCGCCAAGCCTATCAATTGGCCTCGATAGGGCGGTTTCAGGTAGAGGCCGCGATTGAAGCCGTTCACCTAGCGCGCAAAACGACTGGTGAGACGGATTGGGCGGCGCTGAACAAGCTATATCACGCCTACCTAAAAACCGCGCCATCGGCTGGGGCGGTGGTTTCGCAAGCGGTTGTCAGTGCCAATCTGTTCGGCCCTGAGGTTGGGTTGGATGCTTTGACGAAGTTAGAAGCGCAGATCGGAACCGGATTTCAGCCGCTTTGGGCCGCGCGGGCTGAGTTGTTCTCTCGGGCAGGAGGCATGGACCAAGCGCGGGTTAGTTATGAGAAGGCCATCAGCCTGACGACTGATTTGCCGGTTTTGCGGTTTTTGAGGGAAAAACTAAGCGCATTGTGAGCAACACCCGATGATTACAATGCAGATATCTAATCATAGCCGAACGAATATATCGCCAGCTACTTTTGGCCAGCTACTTTCAACACTCACGAAAACGGGTTCGTTCCGAGATTCTTGACCTAAAACCAATGTCACATCGTGACCTCGAACAATCAGCTTTTGGCTTTCAACAGCGATTAATGTTGATTCTCGTTCTAACGGCTCAAGCAGACCAATGGCGCACAATTGGCCTTGTCGCTGAATGATTTGAAATTGCCGACTGTTTTGTTCGCAAAAATAATTACCTAACACGGCATTTTCATCAAACTGAGTATTCGAAACCGCTCGGCGTAGTTCCAGAAGGTCCAAAATCTGTTCTTCCTGTTGCAGCCAAGCAGGGTGCCCAGGTTGAATATCTATCTTTAGTTTGTTCATTCCGCTCTGCTCAAATAGGTTTGAGCACAACGAATGATATTCTTGCCAAAACAGCAGGCTTCCTGAATGCCCGGTTAGCAATCGATTCTTTGCAAACGAACTTGCAAGTGACCATTCTGTAAGGATGTCTGTCCATTTTGGACCGCGATGCAAATAGGTCTGTGCAATGTGACTGGCGGCATCAGTAGTAGATAGATGGATGAACAATGGGTTCAATACTGTCGTAATATTCTCTACCTGTTGAAAATAGTCTTCAATCTTCGTGATAGGTAAATCCCGAACAAAGGCTTGTAAAATTAGGTGCTGGAACTGGCCCGCGTCCATGACAACTAGTTGGTCACTATCAGTCGCTGCTTCAACATAATTTTCCCACGTTCGGACACCATGTTCAAATAGGCCGCTATTCGGCACGGCGGAAGCCTTTACCCCCTGCCTTAGGGGACTGGACGAAGAAATTTCATAATGCCATCTCGCAGCGTATCCGTTCAGATTGAGCTGATTAGAAATCCATTGAGAGGCCGTAGACTTGCCTATGCCCGGCAATCCATCGACTAAGACTAGCTTGGTTTCCATGTTTGCTCTTCACCAAATTTTGGAACAAACAGTGAACTATTTTAGTCGCCTGTCAAGAAACAACTTTAGCTAACAGCTTACGAGTTTCTACGAATGCTGAGGGAACTGAAGTGAGGATTGAGATTGATTTGCCAACGCCTCACCCCACCAACACCAGATGCATGTAGCGGGGGCCGTGGGCGCCTCTGATGTTTTTTGCTTCGATGTCTGCGGTGCCGCTGGTGCCTGTGACGATGTTTAGGTTGCGGGGTTGGTTTTCCGGGCCGCTGCCGAAATGGTCGAACACATCCTCTAGGTGCCTGCGGATGAGGTGCGTTGGCACGATGACGATGTGGTGTAACGGTAGGAATGACATCAGTACCGGGGCATCGGGGGCTGATCGGAAGACGACGGAGCCGGATTCGGCCACTGCTAGGTCTGCGATTGAAACGGCAACCGGCTCGTTTGGGGTTGGTGTGTTGTGGGTTTCTATGCTGGACCAATCCAATGCCGTTAGCTGCTCGCGTGGTTGTAGGGCAATGCTTTGGGCCAATCCTGCGCCCTTTAGATAACCTGCGATAGCGCTTGGCACCGCTGCCATATCGGGGATTTGGTCGATTGTTGCGGTCACACGCTCTGACGTTGCTTTTTCGATGAAACGTTCGAGATTTGATTGGTCCTGAAATCCCGCCCGAATGCTCTCAGGATTGGCGACCAATGCGGCGGCCCGCGCTTCGATGTCCAATGCTTGTGCATCCGGGCCATTAGCGTGGCGAATGCGGGCGAATATGGCTGTCCGGGCGGTCATTTGCGTTTGCTCTTGGCGTATTGCTGCATGAATGTGCCATGTTCAGGCGTTGGCAGGTCACGGTGATCAGTCCAGCCGCCAGCCAGTGGTGCCTTGCGGATGCTGCCCCGTCCACGAGACCAGAGGCGCAGGCCGATGACGGCCAAGGCGTTGGCGAAATGATAGAGGCGTGGTTTACGGGCGAGCCAAGCCCATAGGCCCAGCGCCCGGCGGGTCATTGGTGGGGTCAGGCCCTTGTCGAATTGTTTGGCGCGCAGACTGCGGAGCATATCGGGCAGGGGGATGTTCACCGGGCAAACCTCCTTACACCGTCCATTTAACGTGCAGGCATTGGGGAGGTCTTTGGCCTGTTTCAGCCCCACCATGGCAGAGGTTAGGACCGAACCCATTGGGCCGGGGTAGACCGCACCATAGGCATGACCGCCCACCTGCGCGTAGACCGGGCAGTGGTTCATGCAGGCACCGCAACGGATGCAGCGGAGCATGGGGCGGAGGAAATCATGCAGCATTTCTGTGCGGTGATTATCGACCAGAACGATGTGATAGTCTGTCGGGCCATCGGCATCGCCTGTGCGTTTTGGGCCGTTGTGGAAGGTGGTGTATTGCGTGATCTCTGCGCCAATGGCCGCGCGAGCCAGCAAGCGAAGGAACACGGAGCAATGAGCATTGGAAGGGACGATTTTTTCAATTCCCGCCGTGACGATGTGGGTTTTTGGCGGGGTTGTTGTTAGCTCTGCATTACCTTCGTTCGTGATGGTAACGACGGAACCGGTGTCAGCGATCAGGAAATTAGCGCCGGATATGCCCACATCAGCGTCCATGAACTTTGGCCGGAGTTCGCGGCGGGCGCTTTCGACCAATGCGCCGACATCATCGCTGTTTGATGGCTGGGCATGTTTTTCACGGAACAGATCAGCCACCTGTTCGTGGGTTTTATGCATCGCTGGCATGACAATGTGGCTGGGCGGGTCGCCGGCGAGCTGAATGATGTGCTCTGCTAGGTCGGTCTCAACGCGTTCTATACCGGCGGCGGCCAGCGCCTCGCCGATGCCAATTTCTTCGCCCAGCATGGATTTCACGCGGGTGGCGGTGCGGGCGCCTTTGTCTTTGCAAATCTGGGTGACAATATTGGTGGCTTGTTCCGGGGTTTCGGCCCAGTGGACCGTCGCGCCATTGGCTGTCGCGTTTTTTTCAAATTGTTCCAGATAATGCGCGAGGTGATTGAGGGTGTGGTCCTTGATTTTTTCGGCTGTTTTGCGCGCTGCCGCATACTCCGGGAAATCGGCGATGACTTGTGCACGGCGACTTTGTAGGAGGCCGGTTGTGCGGTCGAGGGCGATTTTTAGTGTCGGCTCGGATAGGGCGCGGGTGACGTTTTCGCGGAATTGGTGAGAGGTTTGCTTCACTTGTCATCTCCACATAAGCCGGGACCATCGGCCATACCTGCCAAGACTTCGACGGTGTGGAAAGTGCGGATGGTGTCGCCATCACGGCTGAGCTTGCCTGCCATGTTCATGAGGCAGCCGAGGTCACCGCCCAGCAACACGTCAGCATCGGTTGCACGGATTTTTCCGGCCTTTTCGCTGACGATGGCGTTGGATATGTCGGGGTATTTTACGCAGAAGGTGCCGCCAAAGCCGCAACATTCATTGTCACCCTGCAAAGGGGTGAGGGTTAGGCCATCGACCCCGGCCAGCAGTTTGCGCGGTTGATCGTGGACCCCAAGATCACGAAGGCCAGAGCAACTGTCGTGATAGGTTGCCGTTGCCTGCATCTGGGCGGTTGGGTGGTGATCCATCACATCGGTTAGGAAGCTTAGAACCTCCCATGTTTTACTTGAAAGCGCGCGTTGGCGGGCGGACCATTCGGGATCATCGGCAAACAACTCTGCGTAATGGCTGCGGATCATGGAGGCGCAGGAGCCGGAAGGGGCGACGAGGTAGTCGTAGTCCTCAAACACTTCGATGACTTGTTTGGCGAGGGTTCGAGCGTTTCTGTCGTCACCTGAGTTAAAGCCCGGTTGACCGCAACAGGTTTGGGCCTGTGGCACCTCCACGATGCACCCAGCATCCTCCAGCAACTTAATGCTGGCAAAGCCAATGTTTGGCCGCATTGTATTGACGATGCAGGTGATGAAAAGGCCAACTTTGGGTGCGGACAAAGGAACGGGCATGATCTACCAAAAACTGTAGTTTCGTTGTTTCCTTTATGAGGCCCGGTAAGGTCTGTTGACAAGGGCGGCGTTCATAAGCCCATAAGGGCGGATATGAGCAGATTGGATCAGGTTTAGTGCAGGGCGGGCCACAGGTTGCGCAGGGCATGCGCATCGGCGTGTTGGGTGGGTCGTTTGACCCGGCCCATGATGGCCATGTTCATATCAGCCGAGAGGCGTTGAAACGATTTCGGCTGGATGTGGTTTGGTGGATGTTATCGCCGGGTAATCCGTTGAAACAACGTGGGCCTGCTGCGATGGCGCGGCGGGTGGAGGCCGCGCAGGCCGTTGCGCCGCCGAGTGTTGTTGTTACCGATATTGAGGCGCGCCTTGGTGGCCGGTTTACTGCTGATACGTTGGATGCTCTGCATCATCGCTATCCAGCGGCTCGGTTTGTTTGGTTGATGGGGGCTGATAACCTTGCGCAGCTTCACCGCTGGCGGGATTGGCAGCGTATTGTTGAATCCACGCCTATTGGCGTTTTACCCCGCCCCGGTTGGGGTGCGCGGGCTGGGCTGTCGCCGGCTGCACGGACTTACAAGGCGTGGCGCATTCGTGATGCGGCTGCTTTGGCAGGGGCGCAGGCCCCGGTTTGGGCGATGGCGGGAGGGCCAACCTCGCCCGCTTCATCGACAGCGATCAGAAAACGGGGTGAGTGGTGATTGGATTATTTGCATCCCGGCTGGTGGCTGCCGTAGTCATCCTGTCAGCATTTTCTGCATTGGCAGAGGCACCGGATCGTGCGCCACCGCCGAAAAAGCGGCCCTTTGATGTATCCGAAGGTATCGCGCTGGCGAATAACGCCAAGTTTAGCGGCCAGACCGGGTTTGTTGTTTTTGATTTGGATACCGGTGCGGTTTTAGAGGATTTAAATGCCGACTTGCCGCTACCGCCAGCTTCGGTCGCCAAGTTGCCGACGGCAATGTATGCGTTGGATCGGCTGGGGGCAGATTATCGGTTTGAAACCCGTGTCGGGTTCAACAGTCAAAACGGTGACATGTGGCTGATCGGTGGGGGCGACCCGACGCTGGATACTGATGATCTGGCTGAACTGGCGAAAAATGCGGTTGCTGCTGCGCCCAATGCCACTGGTCTGCGTGTTGATGACCTGATGTTCATGCATACCGAACGGATAGATGATTTTCAGCCTGATGTTGCGGCCTATAATCCCTCCATCAGTGGATTGAACCTGAATTTCAATCGGGTCCTGATGGAGTGGACGCGGCAATCGGGCAAATACAGCATGTTGATGGATGTGCGGGGGCGGCGGCATAGCCCGCCTGCGCGAACAATTGATATGCATGTTGTTGACCGAACGCCAAGTGGAAGCGTGTTTGACTATCAGGACCAAGCTGGGCCAGATCAGATAACACGCGAGGTTTGGTCGGTGGCCAAATCAGCGTTAGGGCGAAAGGGCGGGCGATGGCTGCCTGTCCGGCGACCCGGGCCGTATATCGGCAATGCGTTTCGTGATCTTGCATTAGAGGCCGGGCTGGTCCTTCCAGAACCTCAGTTTGGTGTCTATTGGCCGGGGGAGGCTGCGGCACCGGTGATTGCACGGCAGGAAAGCCTGCCTTTGTGGCGGATCGTGCGGGGGATGATGAAATATTCAACCAACCTGACCGCCGAAATGATTGGGCTAGCTGCCGCAGGGGCGTTAGGGAAACATCCGGCGAGTTTGGCCGATTCCGGGGTTTTAATGTCTGACTGGGCCGGGGTGCGTATTCGTGGTGTTTTTGCCATGGCCAATCATTCCGGGCTGAGCGATGACAGCAGAGCGTCGCCCAGTGCGTTGGCTGATCTTATACGACGAGCCGATCAGACGGTGTATCAGCGTCAGGATGGTGAATTTTCAATGCGCCAGTTGATGACGAAAATGTCGGTGAAAGAAAAAGGCGTTCGCGCCCCGCGCCATAAGGCTGTCATCCGGGTAAAAACCGGCACGATGAATTTTGTCAGCACATTGGTTGGGTTCATTGAGATCAAGGAAACCGGCAAGCGTTTGGGCTTTGCCATTATGAATGCTGATCTGGCGCAGCGGGCGAAGATTACTGACCGGAATGTCGAAGCGCCGCGTGGATCAAAGCGCTATGCTAGGCGGACGCGGCGGTTTCAGCGCGATCTGATTAGGAGCTGGATTGATCGTTTTGGTGGGTAGCGTTTGGTTAAGGCGGATTCCGGTATTTTTGGAACAAAGATGTTGTTGTAGGTGCTTTGACCTTGTTGTTAGCCGAAAATTGATAGGTCTAGGTCTGGCATTTTTCCCATCCAGATCGCGTAGTCTGTGTGGTCGGCCAGGTGGTCTCCGGTTTCGCCATGGATAAACAGGGTCAGGCCATTTCTGTTTTTTGATAACCATGGAATGACCGTGCCGAATAGTTCGGTTGGGACGGAGAGTTGGCAGCTCCATTCCGGATGCGGACCAACCGGTTTTTCGTGCATGCGGCCCATTCGAATACCAAATCTTTCAGCCGCTTGTTCGCACAGTGATTTTGCCTGAGCAATGCTGTCTGCGTCGAAATAGACATGGGCGTGGAAGCCTTGAAACTCTGACATTTTCGATCCCTGTTAGAGCGTGTCGCACCAAATTGCATTCACTAGGCCCGATGAACGCGTTGTACTTTGTAAACGCTGCCTCATCGGGCCTAGTGAATACCTTAATCAGGTTAGGCGCAACACGCTCTAACGTTGACGTTTCAGGTAGACATATAACGCGCCGCCGCCGCCGTGGCGGGGGTGGGCGGGGGCGGTGTGAACGATCATTGATGACAATGGCGGGGTGGAGAGCCAGAAGGGGGCTTCTCTTCTTAACACGCCGCCACGGCCATCTGCACCGGGGGCACCTTTGCCTGTGATAACGAGGACGCAGCGATGACCGGCGGAGCGGCTAGCGCTGATAAACTTGTTCAGCGCCACATGCGCACGATCTGCGGTCATGCCGTGCAGATCTAGCCGTGCATCTGGTGCACGCAGGCCTTTTCTCAGGCGTTCTTCGGTTCGTCGATCCAGCCCGGATGGAGGGGTTGGAGCTGGTTGGGGAATGCGAATAAGAGGCTCGCCCTTACTGTAGGGTTTCATCCATTGTTGGGGGCGAGGCAGAGGTGGGACAGCGACCGAGATTGGCGCGGGTGGTGTTGAAGCCAGCACATTCGGGGCGGGTGGCGTGGTTTTGGCGCCCGCATCCCGATCAGAGGCCATATTTTGATAGGCAGGTGCGACCGGGCTGATGGTTTTTGCCACTTTCTGCCAGAGGCTGGATTCTTCGGCCGTTAGCGTGCGCCCCTTGCGGCGTTTCATGATAGCCGGATCATGATGATGGCGCCTGAATCATGCGGGCAGCCGCACGGTTTGGAAGAAGCGTCACGAGGCGACCGCCAGAACGCACGCGGCCTGCAATCTGGCCTGCGGTATCGCCTGAACCGATGAACAGATCAGCGCGTTGTGGCCCTTTGATCGCGCCGCCCACATCCTGTGCCACCATAAGACGGCCCTGATAGCCGGGTGCGCCATCGGTTTCGACCCAGATCGGAGCGCCGAGGGGTTGGATAGAGGGGTCAACCGCAACTGACCGACCGGGAGTTAGCGGCAGGCCAAGTGCGCCGACCGGGCCAAGCTCCGGTGCTAATTCTGTGCGTTCCTTGAAAAACACATAGGAGGCGTTTTTGTTCAGAAGCGCTTTGCCACGTACTGGCTCATCACGGACCCATGTTTTGATCGACTGTGCGGATGCTTGATTGAGCGACATTGCCCCAGCCTCAACCAATATCCGACCAATGGAGCTGTAGGCGTGGCCGTTTTGGCCGGCATAACCTACGCGGGTAACTGAGCCATCGGGCAGGCGAATGCGGCCTGAGCCCTGAATGTGGAGGAAGAAGGATTCCACCGGGTCGGTTAGCCAGAACAGCTCTAACCCTCTACCTGCCAGTGCGCCGTTGGAAATTTGTTCTCGGCTTAAAAACTGGCGGCCGTCCTTTAGTTCTGGTGGACGGGCATAGAGGGGATGTTGATAGGGTCCGCCTTGGTTGCGAGACCCGGCCAATTCAGGTTCGTAATAGGCGGTGAAGCGTGCTTTTGCGCCTGATGCGGCGACCGGTGTGAAGTTTTCCTCAAAGAAACCTCGGGCATCGGTGGCAGTTGGCCTTGGCCAATCATCGGCCAATGTAGGGCCCAAACCGCCGCTGCGGGCGCGGCTGAAGCTGTTTTGGTAGACTTCTAAGGCTGCGAAATGATCGTCAGCCGCCCAGCCTGGTAAGTCAGCGAAGGACAGAATGCGCCCACCATGACCCTGTCTTGGTGTTGGTTCAAGCGATTCCATGCAGCCGAATGTCAATGCCGCAGCCATGCCTGTACCGAAGCCTGACATTACAGCGCGCCGCGAAGGAAGCGCCGGGTTTTTGGCAACAGACATTCAACTGGTCATACATCGGTGGCGATCAGCAACCAGTTCGGGTCCTTTGATCCCATCTGGCGGCCAAAGGTCCAGCGATCACGTTCGCGTCGGATTTCATTTGCATCGCCTTCGACCACGTGGTGCTCGCTGTCGCGAACCACTGTGATGGTTTCACCCACAAAGTTCATCTCGATTTCGGCCATATTGTCGGCCTCATCGAATTTGATGTCGGTGATTTCAGCTTCTCTTAGCCCAACAAATCTGGCGTCAACGCTTAGACCTTCGTCAGCGCGTTGTTCGATTACGGATGCAAAACCCTGAAATACATCGGGGGCTAGATAGCGGCGGAGTGTATCTTGATCACCGTTTTCGAAAGCCATGAGCAACATCTCATAGGCTTGTCTGGCGCCAGCAACAAATTCATCTGGTGAAAAGCCCGGTTCAACCTTGCGAATGGCGGTGAGCGTCTCGGCGAAAGGTCCGGTTTCCTCTGGCTCGTCATCTTTGACGACCTTCAAGGGTGTTGGTGCGGCTGCCGTTTGCGGGCGCTGCTGGGCGGAGCGCGGTTTCACCTCGTGCCCGGTTTTGGTTCCCAGAACGCTTTTCAAACGTATCAGGAGGAAAACGGCGACTGCCGCCAAGATCAGAATTGTCGTAAAGCCATCAGCCATTGTGCCGCCCTATCCTATAATTCCTACACCGACACCCATGGCGCCAACGGGGAATAACGCCTATTTAGGGGGCGAGGCCGGGTCTGTCCATGTTATGTGACGAGATCAGGGGAAAGTGTTGTGGTAAATATAGGAGCCGCGCATGCGGATTATTCTGGCGTTGATCGCCGTGCCTGTCATCGAAATCGCCTTGTTCATTGAATTGGGCGGCCTGATTGGTACGTGGCCAACGGTTGGGATGATCATCCTGACCGCCATTATTGGTGGCATATTATTGCGGCAGCAGGGGTTTTCGGCACTGCAGCGGATGCAGAATGCGATGGCACAGGGCGGCGACCCACGTGGGCCGATGGCGCATGGTGCAATGATCCTGATTGCCGGGCTGTTAATGCTGACGCCAGGGTTTTTCACCGACACAATTGGGTTTTTGCTGCTGACGCCACCGGTGCGGGCGGCGGTTATTGCCTGGGCTGGGCCGCGATTGGCCGCGCGGGTGGTTTCTGCGCATCAACAGCAACAGGCTGGCGGGCCGTTTCAGCAGGCAGATGCCGGGCGGAATGCTGATGGCCCGATTGATGCTGAATATGTCGATCTGACCGATGGCCCGCGCAGGCCGGGTGGCAGTGGCTGGTCAAAAAACCCCGAAAACTAGCCATATCGTTGGTTTTCGGGGCTGGTCTGGCGAGACATCATTCGGAATGATTGCAGGCGCAGGCGTGGCGTGTTAGCCAGCTTTCCAACCAATGTACCAATCAATGTAACTGAGTAAAGACGAGGGTTGTTATGGCCGAAGAAGAGAAAAAAGCGCCGCCACATGTATCGATTCAAGCGCAATATGTGCGTGATGTATCGTTTGAAAATGTCGCCGTTCGGGATGGCGAAGGTCGCTTGGATCAGCAGCCTGATATTCAGGTTTCGGTCAATCTGGACGCTAAGAAAAAGCCCGACAACCTTTTTGAAGTGATCCTGAAGGTGAATGCCACCGCTAAGGGCGGTGAAAAGGTCATGTTCATTGTTGAGCTGGAATATGCCGGTATTTTCCGCATCGAGAACATTGAAGAGCGCCAGTTGCACCCTGTTCTGATGATTGAATGCCCGCGCATCATCTTCCCATTTGCTCGTCGGATCGTTTCAGACCTGACCCGCGACGGTGGTTTCCCGCCGCTTATGCTGGATATGGTCGATTTCGCTGGCATCTATCGTCAGGAAGTTGAGCGTCGCCGGGCCGAGCTGGCCGAAGGTGAAGCAGCAGGCAACGCCTGAGTTAGAGCGTGTCGCGCCTAACCTGATTCAGGTATTCACTTGGCCTGATGAGACAGC